>JBOGYT010000329.1:0-6300 GCA_050696955.1 Solirubrobacteraceae bacterium
CCGAGCGGATCCTCGAAGTAGATCGAGTCCATGAAGCCGCGGTCCTTCACGCCGCTGTGCGAGATGCCGCGCTCGTCCAGTCGCTCGACCGTCTGGGCGAACGTCGCCTGCGAGAGGGCGAACGCGACGTGGTGCACGCAGCCGGGATCCGTGGGCGTGCGGCTCGAATCGACCGCTCGCTCCTCGTTGGTGAAGATCGTGATCAGCCGGCCGTCGCCGGGATCGAAGTACAGATGGCTCTCCGACGCGTTGTCGAGGTTGGGCTGCTCGAAGACGAACGGCATCCCCAGCACGCCCTCCCAGAAGTCGATCGAGGTCTGACGATCGGCGCCGACGATCGTGATGTGATGAACGCCCTGGCTCTGGAGCTTGCGCATGGCTTCAGCTCCCGCGCAAGCCCCACAGCATGCGCAGCTCGTCGAGTCCGAGCATCCGCCACTGCTTGCGCTCGGGCTGCCACACGGACACGTGGACGTCGACGATGCTGCGGACCGGCTCGAGCGCCTCAACGGCCGCCTTGGCGTCGACGCGGTCCGCCAGCACCCGCCCACTCACGACGTCGACGTACAGCTTGCCGGCCGAGCGCGCCGGTGGGCTCTGCGACTCCTCGAGGGGAGCGACGTTCGCGCCGGTCCCCTTCGTCTCGCTGTCAACAATCCACGTCTTTGCCACGTGCGCCTTCCTTCGGATGTTCCCCGCCCACGATAGATGCCCACGCCGCGATCTCGGTGCCGAGCAGCGCCCCCGCGAGCGTGACGATGTCGTTGTGTCCCACGCCGGGCACCATGCGCAGCCGCTTCGGCTCGGGCGCGGCCTCGAACAGCGCCCTGCCCTGCTCGGCCGGCACGATCGCGTCATCCTCGCCGTGGAGGACGAGCAGCGGGGCGCGCAGGTCGCGGACGCGGCGCAGGTTCGGGTAGGCATCGGGAACCAGCGCAGTGGGGATCAGCCCGTAGTGCACGCGGGCCATGTCGCGAACGCTCGTGAATGCCGACACGAGGACGAGTCCCGCCGGCGGATGCGCGAGCGCGAGCTCGAGCGCCACGGCGCCGCCGAGCGACTCGCCGAGGTAGTACACGCGCGTGGCGTCCACGCCGGGCTGGCGCAGGAGGCAGTCGAGCGCGGCTCGGGCGTCGCGATAGGTCCCCCGCTCGCCCGGCGTGCCGCTGCTGTTGCCGTAGCCGCGGTAGTCGAACAGCAGCACGTCGAAGCCGGCGGCGGTCAGCATGGCGGCGTGCAGCACGCGGTCGCCGACATTGCCCGCGTTGCCGTGGCACAGCAGCACGTGCCCGCGCGCAGGCGCGCGCCGGTCCACCCACCACCCGTGCAGCCGCTCGCCGTCGTCCGTCGTCAGCTCGAGGTCGCGGTACGCCAGGCCGGCACTCGCCGGCGTCTGCTCGATGGCACGCGAGGGGAAGTACAGGAGCGCGTTGAGGAGCGGGCGCATGCGGCGCCGAAGGGTGTCACGCTCGCCCGAGGTACTTCTTGATGCAGTGCGCCGCGCCGAGGCCGCTGGCGAACGGGTGGAAGTCGCCCAGCGCGACGACGTCGTAGCCGAGGTCCTCCCAGACGATCGCGTTGCGCCGGTCGGTCGTCTTCAGCGCGCCGAACGGGCCGTGGCCGTACGTCGGGATCATGACCTTCGGCCGCTCGCCGTCGGGGCTGTGCACGAGCACGTTGTTCGACGTCGCGAAGTACCAGCTGCGCCGGCGCGCGACCGGGTCGTCGGCGTAGACGAGCGGCATCGGCGTCCGGTGGACGTCGAAGCCGGCGCGCCCGAGCTGGCGCGCGATGTCGTCGAACACCGGCGCCATCGCGTGCGGCTGGAGCGGCTCGCCGGTGAGCTCGGCCGCTTCGCGCGGATCGCCCACGAGCAGGCGATAGCGGTCGTCCTCGCCACGTCCAGCGAGGCTGATGAACATGTCGATGTGGAAGATCGGCTGGCGCGTGCCCGGCTCGTTGCCGGCATACAGCTCCTCCGTCCATGTCTCCCCGTCGAGCTCGAACTCGCGCACGTCGGCGGGCGGGACGGGCAGCGTCGTGCCGACCGGGATGAACGTCCGGTCGGCGTCGAGATACGTGCGGTACACGCTGCGCAGCAGCTCGCCCTGATCGCCATCCGGGGGCACCTCGAGGATCCCCTCCGTGAACGTCAGCAGCGGGTAATCGATGCCGACGAAGAAGAAGTCGTCGCCGACGAGCACGTTGCCGCCCTGGAGATGCAGCGGCGCCTGGAAGAGCCCCAGCTCGGCGGCCGCGCCCACCTGGTCGGCGACGAGCGCGTCGCCGAAGCGCGGGAAGGCCGCCGGCTCGACGAACGCCGCCCCGCCGTCCTTCTCGGTCACCACGACGTACCCGTCCTCGGCCCACACCGAGAAGCCGAGGAAGTCGTCGGTCGCGACGACCTGCGCCTCGCCCTCGCGGGCCGCGGCATCGACCCACGCCTGCACGTCGAGGGCGGCACCGTCGTGGGTGAGCACGACGAGCTCGATCCCGCGCGGGAGCTTCATGAGCATGTCGCGGTAGACGGCGCCGTACGGGTTCTCGTCCCCGCCCGCGACCGCGTAGGCCGGGATCGTCAGCAGCATCCGCGCGATCGCCCCGTCGGCGCTGCCCACGAGCGACGGCGAGTCCGGCTTCGTGCGCAGCAGCTCGGCCGCCGCCCGCGCGGTCCGCACCCGGCGATCGCGCACCGCGGGCGGCACGTCGCGATCCGTGCGCTTGATCGCGCCGGGGACCTGCGGGAAGTGCCACGGGCGCAGCGGCGGGACGTCCATGCGGTGGCTCTACCCCCGCAGGAGGTCCATCAGCAGCGTCGACCAGCCGAAGTTGCGCGCGCCGAGCCCCTGTCCCGTCAGCGGGTCGTAGTACTCGCGGAAGCCGTGGCGCTCGGCGGCCCGCGCGAGCGAGGCGACGATGCGCGCCGCGTCGTCCTCGTAGCCGAGCGTGCGCATCGCCGGTACGAGCAGCCAGGCGGTGTTCATCCACGACGGGCCGCGCCAGCAGCGGAAGCGATCCCAGCGCGGGTTGAACGCCGGCTCCTCCATGCTCACCGACGGGATGCCGTACGGCGCGCGGTAGCGCCGCGGATCGAGCAGGTGCTCCTCGACGAGGCGCCGGCGCACGGGCTCGGGAAGGCCGTCGAGCACGAGCGGTGACAGCGACGACCACGTCGACACCGGCACGGGACGCTCGTCGCGGCCGGCGAGGTCATGAAACAGGCCCGCGCCGTCGTCGTAGCAGCGCTCGAGCAGCGCCGACTCCACGCGCCGCGCGCGCGCCGTCCAGCACGGCTCGCCGCTGAGGCGCGCCATCGCGTGCAGCGAGAGCGCGTAGGCGACGTTCACCCACACGTCCTCGACGTGATGGTCGTAGCGCTGGATCAGCGCCCGCGCATCCCAGCCCGCGCGCCGGCCGCGCTCCATGAGCAGCAGGTAGCCGATGCGGTCGTGCGTGAGCCGCCCGTACGCGGGCTCGTACTTCGGCGAGTCGTCGAGGCCCGACTCGTCGGGGACGATGATGCTCAGCAGGCCGTCCTCGTCCGGATCGCGCGCGCGTTCGAGCCAGCGCAGGTGGCTGCCGAGCAGCCCCAGCGCCTCGCTGCAAAAGCCGGACTCGTCGGGCGATGCGGCGGCGACGATCTCCCACGCATACGGCAGCAGCGGCGGCCCGATCGTCTCGGTGTGCCAGTCGCCGACGAACCCGCGCGTCGCGTACAGCGGGGCCCGTCGCCAGCCCGCCGGGGCGTCCCAGAACACCGTGTGCGGAAGGAAGCCGTCGAGCCGGCCCGAGCTCAGGACCGTCCGCAGCTCCGCCCGCCCGCGCGCCGCATCGATGTGGCGCCACGCGATCGCGTGAAAGCACGAGTCCCAGTGCCACATGTGGCGGTAGCGCGGCGGCGCCGGGCAGGTGTACGCGTACCGCCGCCCGTCGGGACGCCGGCCCTCGCGCCAGTTGGCCCGCAGGACCCGCTCCGCGGCGGCGGCGAGGGCGCCGTCCGCGGAGCTCGCGGAGCCCGCGATGTCGGTGCTCAGTCTTGGCCTCCGGCCGGCCGGCGTGCGTGCACCAGCCGCTCGAGCGCTCGGGTCTCGGCCTCGAAGGCGACGGCCCACGTCGAGCGGGTGGCGAGCCGCGCCGCGAGGCGCCGGTCGGGCTCGGAGCTGCGAGCCGCCTCGATCGCCGCCAGCAGGTCGTCGATGTCACCGGGCTCGTAGGTGTGCACGTGCGCGCGCATGTGCGCGGCGGACGGCGCCGTCGCGCATGTCACGACCGCGGCGCCGCACGCGGCTGCCTCGAAGCCGACGAGGCCGAAGGTCTCGTGCGCGCCCGGCATGACGACGACGCGCGCCGCGGCGTAGGTACGAGCGAGCTCGGCGCGATCGCTGACGTACGGCCGCAGCTCGACGCGATCGGCGATGCGAAGGCGCGCGGCCATGCGCACGAAGCGCTCCTCCAGCGGGCCGCCGCCGACGAGCACGAGCCGCCACGGCTCGCGCGAGCGCGCGGCGGCGTGCAGCAGCTCGGTGACGCCCTTCTCCCGGCCGAGCCGCCCGACGTACAGCACGTGGTCGCCACGCGCCACGTGCGGCTGGGGCACGAACGCCGGATGCAGCCCGAAGCGCAGCTCGACCGTCGCCGGCCGCCCGCAGTCGGCCAGCGAGTCGACGGCGGACATGACGGCATCGGCCTCGCGGTACGTGTGGTGCATCCAGCGGCGCAGGAGCGGGCGCCACAGCCCGTCGCGCCCGGGCAGCCCCGCCGCGTCCAGCGCGATCGAGCCGTGGTGCACCGCGACCACGCGCGCACCGAGCGCGTGCGCCGCCTGCGTGACCCCGAGCGGGCGCCAGAACGGATCGTGCAGGAGCACGACGTCCGGCCGCAGCGCGCGCAGCGTCGTCTTCAGCGCGCCGGCGCCGAGCGGCAGGCGGTAGCCGTTGGACGCCGCGACGCGCAGCGATCGCAGCTCGTGGCGTCCGTCCGCATGGCGCTCGCTGTGCCCGGGGACGATGACGTGATGATCGATGGCGCCCGTCGCGCGCGCCCACGCGACCTTCGCGTCGAGATAGGTCCGGATCCCGCCACTGCGCTCGCCGTAGAAGAGCGCGACGTCGGCCACGCGGAGCGGCCGCTTGCCGGCCGGCCGCGGTCGGGGATCGGCGCCGCGACGGGTGCGCAGGCGCCGCCGCGCCTCGAGGACCGCCGACTCACGCGGCACGGACGGAATCCCCGAGCGCCTGGCCCGGGTCAAGCGCGCGCCGGTACCCGTCGGCGAGCCGCTGCAGGGAGCGCTCCCACGTTCGCTCGCCGACGGCCTCCAGCGCGGTGCGGGCGAGGCGCTCGCGCTGGACGGGCTGGTCGGCGAGCTCGGTCACCGCGGCGGCCAGAGCGGCCGCGTCCGGGGGGCAGAGACGCCCGCTGGCGCCGTCGGTGACGATGCTCGTCGGACCGCCCTCGGCGACGGCCACGACCGGAAGCCCGCTTGCCTGCGCCTCGAGCAGGACCTGCCCGAACGTGTCCGTCCGGCTCGCGAACAGGAAGATGTCGGCGCTGGCATAGGTGACGGCGAGCTCGTTGCCCTCCAGCCAGCCGAGGAACGTCGCGTGCTCGCCGAGGCGCTCACGGAGCACCTCCTCCTCCGGCCCGCCGCCGGCGAGCACGAGGTGCAGCCGCGGATCGCGCTCGCGCGCGGCGAGGAAGGTGTCGGCGAGCAGGTCGGCGCCCTTCTCCTTCGTCAGGCGCCCGGCGTAGAGCACCGTGATGTCGCCGGGCAGCAGGCCCTCGACCCGGCGCTCGGGCGAGAAGCGGCCGAGGTCGACGCCGCGGTCCCAGCGTCCGATCCGCTCGTCGCTGATGCCCATGCCGCGCAGCACGTCGTCGGACGCGGCGCTCGGCGACAGCACGCGGCGGCACTCGCCGTAGAAGGCCGAGATCGCCATCCGCGCGGCGAGCTCGAGCCCCGGGTCCTGCGAGCGCAGCCCGGCGTAGACCGCCAGCTCGGTGTGGTAGCTGCCCATCACCGGCACGCCCATGACCCGCGCGATGACCGCCGCCGCGGCGCCCGCGGGCCCGGGCGAGCAGAGGTGGACGAGGTCGTAGCGCCCCTCCGAGAGCGTCTCGACGATCGCCGGGAGGCTCGGGACCCCGACCTTCAGCCCGGCGTAGAACGGGATGTCGACCTCGGCCACGGCGCTGAGGCGCCGGTCGACGCTCGCGTCCGTGCCGACGACCTCGACGTCGAAGCCCGGCACGCCGCGCTCGCGCAGCTCGTCGAGCGTGTGCGTCACACCGTGCATGGAGCTC
>JBOGYT010000330.1:0-1953 GCA_050696955.1 Solirubrobacteraceae bacterium
GGGCAAGGCCGCGGCGGCCCGGCGCATGGTGGGCGAGCCGCCCGACGGCGAAGGCGACGGCTGAGGATGCTGCGGCTCAGGCGCGACGTCGCCACCGCGCTGGACACGCCCGAGGGGCTGCGCGACGCGGTCATGACCGCGATCAAGCTCGAGCACTCGACGATCCCGCCGTACCTGTACGCGCTGTATTCGATCGAGCCCGGCACGAACGGCGAGATCGCCGACCTCATCCGCTCGATCGTGATCGAGGAGATGACGCACATGGCGTTTGCGTGCAACCTCCTCAACGCGCTCGGCGGCGCACCTGTCATCGACGTGCCCGGGTTCGTCCCGGACTACCCCGGGCCGCTGCCGGGCTCCGTCGACAAGGGCCTGCAGGTGTCGCTGAAGAAGGTCTCCAAGGAGCACGTCCACGACACGTTCATGGCGATCGAGGAGCCCGAGGACCCGCTGAACTTCCCCGTCGCCCGCGATGTCGAAGACGCGCATCTGACGATCGGCGAGTTCTACGAGAAGATCAAGGCGAAGATGCCGGGCGCGGCGTTCGGAGGCGATGCCGCCAAGCAGATCACCCATCAGATGATGTCCGACCTGTTCGCGGTCACCGACGCCGACAGCGCGATCGCGGCGATCGACCTCATCGTCGAGCAGGGTGAGGGGACGAAGACCTCGCCGCTGGACGGAGACGACGAGGGCGACCTCGCGCACTACTACCGCTTCGCCGAGATCTTCCACGGGCGCAAGCTCGTCAAGCACCCCGACCCGGGCCTGCCGCCCGACCAGCAGTACTCCTACAGCGGCGAGGAGATCGTCCTCGACCCCGCCGGCGTGCGCGACGTCGTCGACAACCCGAAGCGCTCGTCCTTCACGACCGGCTCCGAAGGCGGCCTGCACCTGTTCGACAACTTCAACTACACGTACACGAGCCTGCTGAAGTCGCTGCACACGACGTTCAACGGCGCGCCGGGAGATCTGGATGCCGCGATCGGGCTCATGGAATCGTGCAAGCAGCAGGCGATCAGCCTGACGGCGTTCGAGCTTCCGGGAGGCGGGTTTGCCGGCCCCGGGTTCCTGTGGCAGCCGACGAACCCGTAGCGGCTCTGGCGCGCATCGCCCCAGTTCACGAACTGCATCGTTAAAGGTGTGGTATCGGGTGGCGCGGCGGGGCGCACATCAGCGCGGACGTGGGCGGCTCGGGCTGAGGTCTCGCCATCGCCGCCCGGCGCCATTGCACCCGCGGCGCGTGGATGTGAGGATGCCCCGCAGTGCGTGAGGAAGATCGCAGCGGGGATCCCCTCGGGGTCGATCCGGAGGCCATGAGGGAGTACGGCTATCGCACGGTCGACATGCTCGTGCGGCGGCTGTGCGACGCGTCGATCCCGCCGCTGCGGCGCGCGTCGCCGGCAGAGATGCGCGACCGCCTCGCCGGGCCACCGCCGGCAGCAGGCCAGGACTTCGAGGCGATCCTCGAGCGGCTGGACCGCGACGTGCTGCCGTTCATGAGCCGCGGCGACCATCCGGGCTTCCTCGCGTTCATCCCGTTCTGCGGGACGTGGCCGGGCGCGCTCGGCGACTTCATCGCGAGCGCGTGCAACATCTACGCCGGCTCGTGGATGGAGTCGGCCGGCCCGACCCAGCTCGAGCTCGAGGTGCTCGGCTGGTTCAAGGAGTGGATCGGCTATCCGCAGGACGCCGGCGGCGTGCTCGTCGGCGGCGGCTCGGCGGCCAACCTCACCGCGCTCGCCTGCGCGCGGGAGGCGATCGTCGGCCAGATGTCCCACGACGTCGTCGGGTACGTCTCCGACCAGGGCCACTCGTCGCTCGCGCGCGCGGCGCGGGTGCTCGGCTTCCGGCCCGAGCAGCTGCGCGTGCTGCCGAGCGACGCGCGCTACCGCCTCGATCCGCGCACGGTCGCCGCGGCGATGGACGCCGACGTGCGCTGCGGGCGCCGGC
>JBOGYT010000331.1:0-6189 GCA_050696955.1 Solirubrobacteraceae bacterium
CGTGGCGCTGCACTCAGCGCTATCGGCGATGCCGGTCACCGCCCGGATCCTGCGATACATAATCATGCATGCCAGCCAGCTACGACGCCGACCGCCGAACCCCTCCCCGACGGTAATTGGGACAGGCACTAAGGTGCGGGCGATGACGCGCTCGGGCTCGCGACGACCTCTCCCCGCCTACCGCGTGCGGCGGCGGACGGCGGGCTTCACCGCGGTCGGCACGGCCACGGCGTTCATGGCGCTCGGCGCGACGGGCAGCGGCGCGCAGCGACCGGCCGGTCCTCATCCCGGCACACGCGAAGCGCTGCTGACCCCGGCGACGCGCGCGGCGTCGGCATCGTTGCTGTATCCGCGGGTCAACTGGCGCCACTCCCGCGCGATCGGTCAGCCGACCGCCGGCGCGATCGTCAGAGCCACGAAGCTCCCGGCCGAGGGACGGCACTTCGTCACATGGGACTACGATCGCCACCGCACCCCGAGTCCGCTGGAGCGGCGCTACGGGACCGGCCACCTCGTCCGGCTGGTCTTGACGGTCGCCGCGGAGTACGGGCGTGCCCACCCGACCGTCCCGCGGCTCGTCATCGGCGACCTCAGCCGCCCCCACGGCGGCGGGTTTCGCTCAGCGCACGCGTCTCATCAGAACGGCCTGGACGTCGACATCTACTACCCGCGTCGCGACCGCCGCGAGCGGGCGCCGATGACGGTCGGCGACATCGACCGCGGGCTGGCGCAGGACCTCGTCGACCGCTTCGTACGCGCCGGCGCGCAGTACGTGTTCATCGGCCCCAACACCGGGCTGCGGGGCCCGCGGGGCGTGGTCATGGTGTGGCCGCGCCACGACAACCACATCCACGTCCGCCTGCCGCGCTAGTGGGTCGTGAGGTGACGTTGGCCGTGGAACCGCGAGGCGCCGGCGCCCGCGGTTACGCGTTCAACGTTGTCTCACGGCTCACTAGGACTTCGGCGCGGCCTTCTTCACAGGCCGCTTCTTCGCGCGCGGCGCGATCGGCGCCGCGCCCGGCTGGCGCGCGTATTTCTTGATGAACGCCTCGGTGTCGGCGTGCGCCTTGTCGTCGGGACGCTGGTTCATCGGCGACTTCATGAGGTACGAGGACGGACCGTCGAGCTGGCCGCTGAGCCCATGGTTGAGCGCGAGCTTGCAGCAGCGCACGGCGTCGATGACGATCCCCGCGCTGTTGGGCGAGTCCCAGACCTCGAGCTTGAGCTCCGCGTTGAGCGGAACGTCGCCGAAGGCCTGGCCCTCGAGGCGGATGTGTGCCCACTTGCGGTCGGTCAGCCACGGCACGTAGTCCGACGGGCCCACGTGGACGTCGCCGGCCGGCAGCTCGTGACCCATGATCGAGGTGACGGCGTTCGTCTTGGAGATCTTCTTGGACTCCAGGCGCTCGCGCTCGAGCATGTTGTAGAAGTCCATGTTGCCGCCGACGTTGAGCTGCGACGTGCGCATGAGCTTGACGCCGCGGTCGTGGAACAGCCGCGCGAGGCTGCGGTGCACGATCGTCGCCCCGACCTGCGACTTGATGTCGTCGCCGACGACCGGCAGGCCGGCCTTCTTGAAGCGCTTGTTCCAGTAGTCCTCGCGCGCGATGAAGACGGGGATGCAGTTCACGAAGCCGCAGCCGGCCTCGAGCACCTGCTCGACGTACCACTTCGTCGCGTCCTCGGAGCCGACGGGCAGGTAGGAGACGACGACGTCGGTGTGCGTGTCGCGGAGGATCTGCACGATGTCGGCCGTCTCGCCGGGCGCCTTCGTGATCTTCTCCTTGAGGTACTTGCCCAGGCCGTCGTGGGTCATCCCGCGGTGGACCGCAACGTCGAGCTTCTTCGGCACCTTGGCGAACTTGATCGTGTTGTTCTGGCCGGCCCAGATCGCCTGGCCGAGGTCCTTGCCGACCTTCGCCTTGTCGATGTCGAACGCGGCCGTGAACTCGATGTCCGAGACGTGGTAGCCGCCGAGGTCGACGTGCATGAGGCCCGGCACCCGCTCGGCCGGATCGGCGTTGCGGTAGTACTCGACGCCCTGCACGAACGCCGACGCGCAGTTGCCGACGCCGACGATCGCGACGCGGACCTTGTCCTGCTGGTACCGCGCCGCTCCGTTGGAGGCGGCGGCGCCGTTGGTGTGAGTGGGGTTCATCTGTGGTTCGTCTTCCCTTCGTCTGTGCGTTCGGGGCTTACACCCCGCGCGAAGTGGGTCGTTACACGGGGTGTCATGCCTCCGCCGGCCGCGAGAGCTCCCGGCGGACGTGGAAGATGCGTTGGGCAACCGTGATGCTGCTCAGGGCCGCCAGCACGTAAACGGCGGGCTCGAGCGCGCCGAGGTCGGCGAACACGAGCCCCGCCGAGAGGATCACGACGCGGACCAGGCGGTCGGCGATGCCGACCTTGCACTCGACGCCCAGGGCCTCGGCGCGGGCGCGCGTGTACGAGACGGTCAGCGACGCCAGTACGGCGATCACGACGGCCGCCACCGCGAACTCGTCGTTGCGCTCGGCGAAGTGCGCCGCGATCGCGGTCAGCACGATGCCCTCGACGATCCGGTCGAGCGTCGAGTCCAGGAACGCGCCGAACGGCGTGCCCTTCCCGGACATGCGCGAGTAGCCGCCGTCGAGCGTGTCCATGATCGAGCCGACGATGAACACGACGCCGCCCCAGAACAGCTCGGTCTGCCAGATGAGCACGGCGGCGATCACGTTCAGGATGAACCCCGTGAGCGAGATCATGTTCGGCGTCAGGCGCGACTCGATGAGCTTCACGCGCAGCTGCTCGAACCGCGCGGCCCCCGGGGCGCTGGATCGCCGTCGCGGGGTAGGGGCGGGTTCGGTGGGTGGCGCTGGCTGCTGCGTGCCGGTCGACATCAAGCCGTGGAGGGTGCCACGTCTCGGTCCGGCGGCGTGACCCGCTGCGGCGCCTTGAACGACCACACGTCGGGCCGCAGGCGCGCCATGCCGAGTGCGAAGAGCGCTCCGATGCCCGCCGTCAGCGCGCCGAACACCGCGTCGAGGATGAAGTGGTTGGCGGTGGCGACGATGACCCACACGACGATCAGCGGGTACACGGACCAGAAGATCTTCAGCGAGCGCCAGCGCACGAGCCGCGCCAGCGGGATGCTGATCATGAGCGCGAACCCGACGTGCATCGAGGGCATCGCCGCGTAGGGGTTGAACAGCGCGTCGACCGTGACGCTGTCCTGCCGCACGCCCGTGAAGTCCGAGACGGCATCGAAGAAGCCCCACTCGGGGAGGAAGCGCGGCGGGGCCGTCGGGAACAGGCCGTAGCCGACGAGCGCGAGGCAGAACGCGAACAGGAACATGTTGCGCACGAAGTAGAAGCTCGCGTTGCGGAACAGGTACAGCCACACGAGCGCGCCGAGGGTGATGGACGTCTGCGCGTTGATGTACATCCACGACGCGACGTCGAGCAGCCAGCCCTGGCCCGCCGTGAACGTCTGGATCGACGGCTCGACGAAGAGGCGCATGCCGCGCTCGAGGTCGATGAGATCGCGCGCGTTGTTGAACGCCGCGGTCGCTGTCTGGGGGTCGTTGACGAACCCGCGCGTGAGCCGGTACAGCTGGTAGGCGGCCATGAACAGCAGCACCTGCCGGATGAGGTCGAGGGGACCGTGAGGCAGGAACCGCTCCTGGAGCGTGGTGGCGCGAGCGGACATTGGCGCGCGCCCATCCTACCGGGGGTGTTATCGCGCTTCACAACTGCACTCTCGCCTTCTTCGGCACGTGAGCGCAGCGGCCGCTGCGCTCGAACACGTCGCGTGCCGCGAACGCGACATCGATCTTCACGTCGCCTGCCCGCAGCGAGTACACGAGCGTCCAGCCGCCGCGGGCGCGAGTCACGCAGGCGTGGCCACGCGCCACCCGCCAGTAGGGCGTGAAGCGGACACGGACGAGCGTGAAGCCCGGTCGGCTCGAGCGCAGCGAGAAGGACTGCGGGCCGATCTTCGTCAGCCGGCCGGCGCCGTCGGCGAGCCCGGGGGAGCCGACGACCGCGTAGATGCGCCAGTGGCGGTCGCGGTGGACAAGCCGCAGATACGGCGGCCCGCGCCGGATGAGCCGCGCCTCCGCCCGGCCGCTGGGATCCAGCGGCACGTCGGGCAGCGCGACGTAGGCAACGCCCTCGCGCCGCAGCCAGCTGCGGTAGCGCGCCGGCGTCAGGCGCATCCCGGACTTGCCGGGGCGAAAGAGCGGGTTGTACTTGCGGTCGAGCTGTGTCACCCAGCCGCGCGCCAGCGGCGTGGTCTTCGCCACGTGGACCGATTCCCAGTGCAGGCGAGTGAACGGCACCTCCACGCGGACGGCCGCCTCGGCGCGCGAGTCGAGGAAGTGCAGCAGCGGCGCGTAGTACGACGCGTCGGCCGACGGGTCCACGGCGCCCTTGATCGTCTCGCGCACGGGCGCCCACCACTGCCAGACGAGCAGCGCCACCGCGGCGGCGACCAGCAGCCGGCGCCGTGGCGCGAAGGCGCCGGCGGCCATCGCCGCGCAGAGCAGCAGGGGGCCGGCGAACGCGACGCCGAGGCGGCTCGCGTTGCCGCCCATCGGTGATGCGACCGCGAACGCCAGCAGCGCCGACGCGAGGTAGACGAGCGCGCCGATGCGCAGCGCCCGCTCGCGGGTGGGCAGCAGCCACAGCAGGAGCGCGCAGCACAGCACGATCGCGACGAGCGTCTCGGGCGAGTACGGCTGGCTGCCGCCCTCGGGGAACAGCAGCGCGAGCGCGATGGCCGGCGCCATCGCGGCGGCCGCGAGCCACAGCCCGACGCGCTGGCGCGCGGCGAGCCAGTGCACGACGCCCGCCAGAGCGAGGAACAGACCGGCCACCGGGCTCGCCAGCGTGCAGACGACGCCCAGGGCCAGGCCGGTTCGCCGCCGGCCGCGCTGCAGCGCGTACACCGCGCCGAGCGCCGCGGTCACTCCGACGGCGAACGTCAGGCGCCCGATCGAGAGGTCCGCCACCGTTCCGGCGCCGAACCACAGCGCCCCCCAGCGCGCTGCCGTCGCGCCGAAGTGACGGCTCGCGATGCGCTCGAACAGCACCGCCGAGGCGACCGCGGCGAGCACGCCGACGAGGCGCACGCCGAGCAGCGCGCCGAGCGGCGGGAACAGGACGCTGTAGGCGGGCGTGTGGTGGCCGCCGTACCAGTTGGCGTTGAACAGCGTGAAGCCCTCGCGCTCGAACAGCCCGGCGCGGTAGACCTGCGCGGCGAGGTCGGGCGTGTCCGGCCCGAAGATCAGCCACCCGACGGCCAGGATCGCCGCGAGCAGCCAGGGGGCGGTCCGGACGCCGGCCATCGCCGCGACGGTAGATGCGCGCCGGCGGGCGCGTGTATCGGGGTTGTCACCTCAGCACGAGGAGCCGCTCAGCCGCGCCTGGACGGTGATCGTCCCCGGCCGTCGCACGCGCACGCGCGTCAGTCCGTCCGCGGCAGGCTCGACGCACGCCGCGCCGGACGTCACGCTCCACCAGCGCGTGTGGCGCACGCGCACGAGCACGTCGCCGCTGCGTGCCGCGGCGATGGCGAAGCCGTCGGCTGCGAGCGAGGTCGCCCTCGCCGGCGGGTCGGCGACCGCCACCGGATCGCGCACGGCGAACACGCGCCAGTGCGCGTCGCGCCACACCGGCCGCAGGTAGCGCAGCCCGCGCTCGATGAGCCGCGCCTCGTCGCGCCCGGCGTAGTCCAGCGGCACGTCGGGCAGGGCGACGTAGCGCACGGCGTGGCGGTCGAGCCAGGCGCGGTAGCGGCCGGCGGTCAGCCCGCCGTCGTAGAAGAGGCCGTTGTAGCGGCGGTCCAGCTGGCGCTCCCAGCCCCGTGCGAGCGGGATCCGCGCCGCGACGTGCCTGGCCTCCCAGTGGTTCTCGGTGAACGGGATCTCCACGCGGAAGGTGCCCTCCTGCGCGTCGAGGAAGCGCAGCAGCGGCGCGTGATACCCGGCCGCCGTCGACGGGTCGCCGCTCGCGCGTACGACGTCGCGCACGGCGGGGTAGAGCGACCAGTACGCAAGCGGCAGCGCGAGCGCGGCCACGAGCGCGGGAACGTCACTTCGTACTGGTTGCGCGTAGACATCGTCAGGGCCTCACGAAGCCGTCCATCGTTAGGCAGTACTGGTAGGTGACGCCGATCGTCACGTAGCGCCCGAGCTCGAACACCTCATC
>JBOGYT010000332.1:0-10040 GCA_050696955.1 Solirubrobacteraceae bacterium
GTGTTCGCGAACTTCGAGCACGTCGCCTCGCCGACGCGTCGCCTGCACCTGGCGTTCTTCGCGGCGATCGACGAGCCGCTCGAGCACGAAGATCCGTCCGACCGCCTGCTCGACGTCGACAGCCAGCTCGGTTGGCTGCGCGCGCTCGGTTTCGATGACGTCGACTGCTACTGGAAGTGGCTCGAGATGGCGCTGCTCATCGGCGTCAAGCCGGCCGCGGCGTCCCGTTAGCCTTGCAGCGCCCCGCAAATGTGTCGATCGTTTTTCTGCGCGGCGGGTACCCGGGAAGACTCGATCGACGAAAGGCAAACCATGAAACCGAGTCAGGGTGGTCCGCGGAATGGGTTTGTGGGCGGCAGCCGGCGCTGGCAGGTTGGGCAGTGCCCGTGCCAGCAGGCGATCAGGCGGTGAAGCTCGCGCAGCAGCGCGTAGAGCGTCAGGCTGCCGGCGGGCCGGTCCCGACGACCGGACTCGGCGGAGCGCAAACAGATCGGGGCGGCTCGTCACAACGTGGCGCACACCTTGGCGCCGAGCTTGCGCGCCGCCGCGGCGAACGCCTCGTTGGACGTCGGCTCGAGGTCCCCTACCCCATCCGCATCCGGGCCGGCCGCCCTCTCACGGATCGCCTTCAGCTGCTCGTTGACGTCCTGAGTTCGGTCGACGAACGCGTCCCATTCGTCCTTGACGTCCTTCGCTGGCCGGAGATCCGCGAGACGGTCGGTCAGCCTCTGGACGATCGGGACAGACCGGTCGAGGTACGCCGCCATGTCGTCGGGCTCGCCCGAGCCCGCGGGCTGCCGGATAGCGCGGATACCTGTCAGGGCGGAGCCGCAGATCGCGTTCGCGCGTGCCACCAGCTCGCGCTTGGAGAGCTCTTCAGCGTCCTTGTCCTCGCCGCCGCACCCCGTCCAGCCCAGGGTCGCCAGCACCGCCACCGTCAGCATCATCATGCGATTCATGCCCCGCCTCCTATCTGCTCGTCGTGCGACGGGGACCCGGCGCGACGATCGGACGCAGCGCAAAGCCGATCCGGATCGTGCGGCGGTTAGCCGCGGTGGAGTGGAACTGCGGGACGCCGCGCCCGGGCGCGACCTTCACGACGAGCGTGCGGCCCCTGATGTCGAAGCGCCGGCGTACGGCCGCCGGCACCTCGTCGGCTCGCAACCCCTGTTGGCGCTGAAGCAGCAGCTTCGCGTCGAGACACTCCAGCGCGATCAGCAGTGCCATGCCTTCGGGCCGGCCGCGTCGCCGGCCCTTGCGCTGCGCGTCGCGGCGACAGGCCGGCTCGGCCAGCGTGGCGCGGGCTTCGTCGTACGCCCAGGACTCCTTCTCGCCGTCGATGACGACGCGAAAGGTGCGCCCATCGGAGTCGATCGGCATCGCGAAGCCCGCACTGCACGCCGCCGCGCGGTCGTCGCCCCCCGCACGCACCCGGAAGTCGTCGAACCCCTTGCCGTCCAGTAGCCGCTGCGCATCGCGTTGCAGCGTCCCCGCTTGGACGCAGTCAAACGCCTCGTCGTCCTGATTCTCGAAGGGATCGCGAACCAGCGGCTCGACGAGCCGGAAGGCGTCCGCCTGGCGCCGGCTCTCTCGGCGGAAGGTCTCGTCTGACAACGCAGCGAGGTCCATCCGTGCGCATGTCGCGCCGGCGTCCTCGCCGGGAACGACCACCGGCTTACGCTCGCCTCGGCATGTGACCAGCGGACGGGGCTTGCCTTCGCGTATGTAGCCCAAGCCGGTCGCGATCGTGGGGTCCTGCATGCAGACCGTGGTCGCGCTGTCGGGCACCCGGGGCGACAGGAAGTTCGGGAGCGTGGCCGAAACCGCGCCGCGCTGCGTCCCCGCCCGGCAGTCGACCTGGTAGATGTTCTTCACGGGCGCGTCGAACACACCGGCGGCCCATGCGGCCCCGGCGGTCACGAGCAGGCCCGCCGGTAGCAGCAGGATGTGCCGCCGGCGCAGCCGCGACGGGCGCGGCGCACGCAGTTCGCGCACGAGCGCGGCCCGGCGCTGCTCGGCCGCCGGCAGGTCGCGTTCGGGCGGAGGTGTGAGATTCAATCCGCTCATGGGTTCGCTCCTTCGGTCACATCAAGACGGCTACGTGCGCGCGAGAGCCGCGAGCGAATCGTGCCGACAGGCACGGCGAGGGCGCGCGCCGCGTCCTCGTAGCTGAGGCCCTGCCAGGCGCACAACACCAGGACGTCCTGCTCGCCCACCGACAGGTGCGCCATCTGCACGAGGACGTCGCGCATCCGCCGCTCGTCATCGAGCCGCGCCGCGAGGTCGTCGGCGAAGTCGGGGGTCGCAGACGGCGGCGCCATGCGATCGACCGCGGCGCGGTGGCGGCGCAACGCCCGGCGCTGATTGCGCAGCAGGTTCGTCGCCACGCCGTACAGCCACGGCAGCGCCGGCTCGCTGGTCAAGTCGACGTCGGCGCGGCGTCGCCACGCCTCGAGGAACACGGCCGACGTCAGGTCTTCGGCGACCGACCAGTCGGCGGTACGACGAAAGCAGAAGTTGTAGATCGGGCGTGCGTGCGCTTCGAAAAGCTCACCGAAGCCCTCCGCGGTGGCCGGATCGGCGGTGCTGGGCGGTTCACTCAGAGCCATCGGCATTTCCCTGTCTCTGTCCGGCCGGCCGACAAGGTTCCCGGTTCTCGAGTGTTGGCGCGTTCGCGCTCGGATCGCTCGCCTCTGTCGTTCGACAGACGCCGCCGCGCGAAGATCGGCACTTTGGAGGACCGCGGACGGGCCCCGGGGACGATGGCAGGCGCGGGCCGCCGCCAGAGACTGACCTCAGGCACCTGGCAACCGTCCTGAGAGAGGAGCGATGACCGTAACGCCGTGCGCGGCGGCGACGTGCGCGAATGCGAGGACCGCGTCCGTGCTGCGCTCGAGCTGCCCGAACCCCCGTTGATCAACGCGCCGGCGCTCTACTCGCAGCTGGCGCTGGCGCTGATCGAGCGCGATGAGCTCGAGAAAGCCGAGTGGGCGCTGCAGCAAGTCTGCGTGGGACCGCATGTGACGGTCGCCGTCGGGTCGAACGGCGGCTACTAGGCGCGCGCGATGTTGCGCGTCGCGCGGGGCCGCGACGAGGAGGCGCTGGCCGACCTCGGCGACTTCGCTGCGCGCGAGGCGCAGTGCATGGTCGCCAACGCGTCGCATCCGTGGCGGGTCGACGCCGCGCGGGCGTGCCTGCGGCTCGGCCGCGGCGACGAGGCCCACGCGCTGCTCGACGAGCAAGACGCCGTGGCCGCTCGCTGGGGGACACCGGTGAGCCACGCGATCGCACTGCAAGGACGGGCGGCGGCGACCACAGGCGCGCGGCAGATCGCGTCGCTCACCAGCGCGCACGAGCTGCTCGCCACATCGCCATGTCGCCTCGACGCGGCCCGCGTGCTGTGCGACCTGGGCGTCGCGCTACGCGCGCGGGTCGCCGCCGCGACGCCCAGAGGCGCCTCGGCGAAGTCGCGACCCGCGCCAACGACGAGCTCGCGGTGCTCAGCACCCGCCCCGCCGCCGGCAGTTCAGCGGCGTCGACGCTCTCGCGGCCAGCGAGCGGCGAATCGCGTTGCTGGCCGCCGACGGGCAGAGCAAGCCGCAGATCGCGCAAGCCCTGTTCGTGACCGCCAAGACCGTCGAGAACCACCTCGGCCGCGTGTACATCAAGCCGGCGAACAACTCCCGCGGACAGCTGTCCGACGCGCTGGGCGAGACCGCGTGCGCTTGATCAGCTCGGGAGTCAGCCGCGGCGCATGAGGCGGGCAACGGCAGCCATCAGCTCGTCGGTCTTGCCGGCCTGCTCGGCGTCGTCCGCACCCATCACGCAGTGGCGGGCGTGCTCGTCGAGCAGCCCGAGGGCGACCTTGTCCAGCGCCGCCTGGATCGCGCTGATCTGCGTCAGGACGTCGATGCAGTAGCGGTCGTCCTCGACCATGCCCTGCACGCCGCGGACCTGGCCCTCGATGCGCTTGAGGCGCGTGAGCAGTTGGTCCTTCGTCGCGGTGTAGCCGCGGGTCGGCGTGGTGGCGGCGGTGTCGGTGGTCGGCATGGCGCGACGCTCCTAGGTTGGCGTTCTCTCGGAGCATACCCCTGTCGGGTATCGGCGGACCACTTCCGGAAACTCGCCGTGCCTCGTTCGGTCAGACTCGATGACCGCCGTGTCCGTCGAGCTGCGCACCGTGACGTTCGCCGAGCGCCCGCAGCTGCGCGATGAGGCTGCCGCGATCGGAGCCAGCGTCTGGCCGGAGTACAACCGCCACGGGGACGTGGTCGGTCGGCTGTGGAGCCGGCTCACGAGCGAGCATCCGGGCTTTCAGTTCACGCTTGTTGACGCGTCGGACGAGACCGTCGCCCTCGGCTTCACGCTCCCGTGCCGGTGGGACGCCACCGTCGCCGGTCTGTCCGCCGGCATCGACGGTGTCTTCGACGCTGCGTTTGCCGACGAACCGCCGACACCGGACACGTTGTGCGCCGTGGCCGCCGAGGTTGCGCCCGAACGGCGCCGGGCCGGGCTGAGCTACCCGCTTACGCCGATCGAGCGCTACGCCGCGTGGACACGCACCGACGGCATGCCGTTCGACCCATGGGTCCGGCTGCACGTTCGGCTCGGCGCCGACATCCTGCACCCCGAGCCCCGCTCGCTGCGTATCACGGCGCCCGTCGCCGACTGGGAACGCTGGACCGGCCTGGCGCTGCCCGAGTCAGGCGAGTACGTCTTCCCCGACGGGCTGGCACCGCTGTCGGTCGACTGCGAGCAAGACGTCGCGCGCTACCGGGAGCCCAATGTTTGGGTGCGGCATCCCAGCACCTAACCGAGCGCTTCGAGCACGGTCACGACCGCGTCGGGCGACGGCATCGAGGCGATCTCGTCGGCCAGTCGGCGCGCCTGGGCTCGGAAAGCGTCGTCGTCGAGGAGCCGGCGGACCGCGTCCCCGACGCCTGCGGCGTTCACGTCCCCGGGACCGATGGCGAGCCCCGCTCCGGCGCCGGCGACGGCCGCAGCGTTGAGGAACTGGTCGGCCGCCTGGGGCAGGCACAGCTGTGGGATGCCCAGCGCGAGCGCGGCAAGCACGGTCCCCGAGCCGGCGTGCGAGGCCACGACGTCGCAGGCGGGGAGAAGCAGCGTCTGCGGGATGTAGCGCTCGACGACGACGCGGGGCGGCTGGGGACCGAACGCTGCTGGATCTCCCTCCGGGCCGACCGTGACGACAAGCCCGACGCCGGTGTCGCGGATGCCGGCCAGCGCCGACCGGAACGCATCGCTGTCGTTGAAGACCGTGCCGAAGGTCAGGTACACGAGCGGTCTTCCCGTTCGGTCGGTGATACCGGCCCGAACGCCGTCATCCGTGGGACCGGCGAACGAGACCGGGCGAACAAGCTGGCGCGCGCCGAGATGGTCGCCGCCGGGCGCCTGCAGCGACGGCGGATAGATGTCGACGTAGAGGTGGTCGTAGACGCCTCCGTACGGTCGCGGTGCGAGACCTTGCGCCCGCCACAGCGGCGCCACTTCCTCGCCCGCGCGCCGCACGCGCACCTCCGGGAGCAGGGCACCGAAGGCATGCGTGACGTGCGGCACGCCGATCGCCGCCGCCGCGATCGGCCCGGCGAACTCAGCCGCGTCGTTCACCACCAGCGCGGGCCGCCACGACCTCACGACCGCCAGCAGGTCCACAAGTGCGGCCGGGGTGCTGACCTCGCCGAACAGCTTCCCGAACGCGAGATCCGGCCGCTCCTGCGGCGGTAGCTCGTTGATCTCGCCGTGCCGGCGCACAAACTGCGCCCAGCGCTCCGCCTGCGAAAGGCCGACGCTCACGGCATCGAACCCGGCTCGCTGCACCCGCTCCCGCCCGTCTGGTCCCGTCGCCCAGCAGACCTCGTGGCCCCGCGTCCGCAGCGCGGTGGCGAGCGGCACCAGCGGGTGGATGTGACCGACCAGCCCCGGCGACGAAAGAAGGACCCGCACTGAGGAGATCTTGCCGCCTATCTTCTGGGGATGGACGGACCGAGGGTTCGCGTGACCCGTCGGCAGGCGCTCGCCTTCCGGCTCGTGCGACATCACCTGGTCGAGCGCCTCGGTGCGGCCGGGGCCCAGCACGCCGCTGTCGTGGGGCTGCAGGACACTCCGCCCGGAACGGCCGCGCTGGCGCTCGCCGCGCGGGCGGACGTCGCTCCGCAGGCGCTGGACGAGCTCGTGCTGGTCCCGAGTATCCGCGGAGCACCGCTGGCGGTCGCCGAGGAGGATCTCGCGGTCTTCACGGCCGGGCTCGAGCCGCCGGACGAAGCGGCGGCGAAGGCCCTGGTCGGCAATGCCTGGAAGTCGCTGGACGCCATCACGGCGATGGACGCGCTGGACCGTGTGAGCGAGGCCGTCCACGAGAGCCTGCGCGACGGCCCACGCCCGCGCGACGACTTTCACCAGGCGTTGCGCGAGCGCTTGCCGAGCGAGCTGCTGTGGTCGTGCAAGGGCTGTGGCAGCCACCACGTCCACCCGTCGCTGTGGCGCGCGACCGGGATCCGCGGCGTGCTTGCGATCGTCGGCCGCGAGGGCCGCAGCGCAGTCTTCGGCCTGCCGCCGGAGGCCCCGACGCTCGAAGACCCCGGCGCCGAGCTGGCGCGTCGCTTCCTGCGCGCCTACGGCCCGGCTCGGCCCAAGCTGCTGGCCGACTGGGCCGGCCTGGCGCGGCCCCATGCCGACGCGCTGTGGGAGCGCGCCGGCCGGCTCGTCCGCGTCGACGTCGACGGCACGCAGGCATGGGCGCTCGCCGAGGACGCGCCCGCGCTCGCCGACGACCGGGGCGCCGGCGGCGTGCGACTGCTCCCGAACCTCGATCCGCTGCACGCTGCCCGCGACCGCGAGCTGCTCGTTTCAGACCCCGCCGTGCGCAAGCGAATCTGGACGGCGATCGGCGGTCCGGGGACCGTGCTGATCTCCGGCGAGGTCGGGGGTCTGTGGCGCCCCGCCAAGAAGGGCAGGACGCTGCTGATCACCGTCGAGCCGTTCGGGAAGCTCACGCCATCGGCGAAGGACGAGCTCGCCGCCGAGGCCGAGCGCATCGCCCCGTTCCGCGGCGCCGACACAGCCGAGGTGCGAACGGCGACGCTCTGAGAGGCCACCCACGTGAACGACCGTCGCGGGAGCCGATCCCGCGGACCGAGCCTGTCGGTCCCGGAGCGAGCGGAGCTTCGCCGCCTGGTGGGAGCGGGCCGTCGCTGGTGGATTCGTCCGCAAGTCGTGGGCTATCCGCTGGATGCGTCATCGTCTGTGGCGAGGACGCAGGGAGGCAGCCGTGCCGGCGGCACGGCGCCGACCGAGGACGACGCCACGGGCGGGGACGCGCCGCCGGGAACCCGCAGGACTTGCGGACGGGTCCACTAGCCTCGAGTGCGTGAGCGTTGCTGCCCCGCCGCTGTTCGCGTTTGACAACTCGTATGTTCGCGAGCTGGAGGGCCTGTACGAGCCCTGGAGAGCGACGTCGGTCCCGGCGCCCCGGCTGTTGGCGCTCAATGAGGAGCTGGCCACGGAGCTGGGCGGGGATCCCGATGCGCTGCGAGCATCTGATGGCGTCGCCCTCCTTGTCGGCAACGCCCTGCCCGACGGCGCGTCGCCGGTCGCGCAGGCCTACGCCGGACATCAGTTCGGTGGGTTTTCGCCCCGCCTTGGCGATGGCCGAGCGCTCCTGCTCGGCGAGGTGCTCGACGTGCACGGACGCCGTCGTGACCTGCACCTGAAGGGCTCGGGTCGCACGCCGTTCGCGCGAGGTGGCGATGGGAAGGCCGCCGTCGGCCCGATGCTGCGCGAGTACGTGATCGCCGAGGCGATGCATGCGCTGGGTATTCCCACGACCCGCTCGCTGTCCGTGGTGGCGACCGGTAGCGACGTCGCGCGGGAAACGACGTTGCCCGGCGCGGTGCTCTGCCGGGTCGCGGCCAGCCATGTCCGCGTCGGCACCTTCCAGTACGCGGCCGCGCACGACGACCAGACGCTCGTACGGCGCCTCGCCGACCACGCGATCTCGCGCCACTATCCGCACCTGGTCGAGGCGGAGGACTCGTACGTCGCGTTCTTGGAGACCATCGTCGACGTCCAGGCATCGTTGGTCGCTCGCTGGATGCTCGTCGGGTTCATCCACGGCGTCATGAACACCGACAACATGGCGATCTCCGGCGAGACCATCGACTACGGCCCCTGCGCGTTCATGGATGCTTTCGACCCCGCCACCGTGTTCAGTTCGATCGATCACCACGGCCGCTACGCCTACGGCAACCAGCCGCCGATCGCGCAATGGAACCTGGCGCGATTGGCCGAGACATTGCTGCCGTTGTTTGATGTCGAGACCGATCGGGCGGTGGCGGTGGCCGCCGACGTGCTGGAGTCCTTCCCGGACCGGTACAACGGGTACTTCAAGCGCGGCATGCGGGCGAAGTTGGGTCTGGCAGATGGCCCGGGGGAAGACGACGCGCTGATCGACGACCTGCTGGCGCTCCTGCATGCACAGCGGATCGATTTCACCTCGTGCTTCCGGGCGCTGTCTTCGTCAGTGCGCGGGATGGCGAGACCCGCGCGATCGCTCTTCGCCGACCCGTCCGCATTCGACGCATGGTCAGACCGCTGGCGAGCACAGCTCTCCTCCCAAGCGTCTGACCCGGAATCGATCGCGGAAGCAATGGACCGGGTCAACCCTGTCTACATACCGCGCAACCATCAGGTGGAGGAAGCGCTGACAGCGGCGACTGCCGGCGACCTGGAACCGTTCCGACGACTACTCGACGTGCTCGCCCAACCATTCGACGAGCGCCCCGGTCTCGAGTCATACGCCGCGCCGGCCCCGGCGAGCTTCGGCGCGTACCGCACGTTCTGCGGTACCTAACCCTGTTCGTGGTTCCCGCTACGGGGTTGCGGCGATGCCGATCTGGGCGGACATCAAGCGCCTGCGCGCCCAGGTCGACGTCGTCGCCGCGGATGGCACCGCCGCGGGCGAGCGGGCTGACCGCCGCTGAACGCTTGCGGAGCGCGCGAATACGCGCACTGCAACCGCGATCTGCCCTCGCATGGTCACGTGGGCGAACGGCAGGACCGGGTTTGGCGCTCGGCGCAGTGGGCAGGCCCCTACGCGAACCCACCGAGAGACGATCGGCCCATATCCCCCGCCGTCTCTTTCGGGTCGCCGCGCCCGGTGCTGACCTGCATCGGGCGCGTCGATCGTTCACCAGCGACGCACGCGGTCCAGCTGGACGGCCTGTCGCAACCTGGATGTACTGTCGGGCAGCATGGACGTTTCGGACACGATCGAGCACTACGAGCGCTCGGCGAGGGAGTACGCGACGGAGGTCGACCCGCTCCCGCCTGCTTTCGAGCCTCGGCGCTGCGTCGGCTTGTCTCACTCCTGCCGACGGGCGGCACGGGGCTCGAGGTCGGCTCTGGCACCGGGCGGGATGCCGACTACCTCGAAAGCGTCGGCGTCATCGTCAGGCGGACGGACGCGGTCAGGGCCTTCGCCGAGATCCAGGCCGAGCGCGGCTTGCTCGTTGACAACCGCGTCCAGATCGCCTGCTCGTGCAACATGCGAGCGGGCACCAGGAGCGGCTCGGCTTAGGAAGCGTCCGAGAACAAGTTGCCGGTTGCGGTGCCGGATCGTGGACACCCAGGGCCGCAGATTCCGCGGGCAGTAGTGGTTGTACTGGCCAGGAATCGGGTGGCGCTGGGCGCCGCGAGACGGTGCCGAAACCGCAACGTGTTGATGGACGCTTCCTTTAGTCCCGGCGGCGTTGCCCCCTCAAGCCGGCCTCGTACATCGACGTGGCGGGGTCCTGGCGGCTCGTCGACGCTGGCGGAGCGGGCGGAACAAGCGACTTCGCGCGCGCACGCAGCTCATTTCTGGACCAGGCGCTGGCCGACCACGCGCTGCTTTCCCACTCGGTGATCAGCTTGAGAATCTCGTCGGCCAATCGTCGATCACCACGCTCGGCGCGCGCGGCTCCGCGCAAGGCCTCGAGCGGGGCCTCACCGCGAGCAAACTCGCGCGTGACATCCCTCAGATC
>JBOGYT010000333.1:0-2181 GCA_050696955.1 Solirubrobacteraceae bacterium
GCGCCCGTGGCTCGGCGGGGGGACCGGCGGGCTGTCCGGCCCGGCGATCCGCGCGGTGGCGCTGGCGCAGGTCGCCGCTGTGGCCGCCCGCGTAGCCATTCCCATCGTCGGAATGGGGGGTGTAGGGTCGGGAAATCACGCCCGCGACCTGCTGTCCGCGGGCGCCACGTTGATCGGCGTGGGCACCGAGAGTTTTCGAGATGCCGCTGCGGGGTCGCGCATCGCCGCAGAGCTGAAATCCCTGCAAAATGCGGCTTCACCTTCGACCAGGGTGAACATGTATGAAGCTCAGGTCGAGGTCGATGTGAATTCGTTGGATTCCCCCTGATTCGTCTTGCAGGCCGGTTGTGAATATGTAGTATCGGCGCGGTCCGATGCCGCCGGCCCCGAACATCGCCACCGAGACTTCCGCGGCGCCTGAGCGCTCCTTGACCCAACGACTCGATGCACTCCAGAGGGCCAACGAAGTCCGCACGCGGCGGGCGAAGCTCAAGAAGGATCTCAAGAGCGGGCGCACCTCGATCCACGCGCTGCTCGAGAATCCGCCGGACTACGTCAAGACCGCGAAGGTCATGGACATGCTCCTGGCGGTGCCGAAATACGGGCGCGTGAAGGCCCACAAGGTCCTCTCGCAGTGCCGCATCTCGCCGAGCAAGACGATCGGCGGGCTGTCCGACCGCCAGCGCGCCGAGCTCGTCTCGCTGCTGCGTCGCTAGACCCCCCGCCGTGGGGCGCGCGGTCGTCATCACGGGGCCGTCGGGCGTCGGCAAGGGCACGCTGATCCGGTCGCTGCGCGAGCGGATGCCCGACGTCGAGCTGTCGGTCTCCGCGACGACGCGCCGCCCGCGGCCAGGCGAGACGCAGGGCGTCGACTACCACTTCCTCTCGCCCGAGCAGTTCGCGCGCCACGTCGCCGACGGCGACTTCGTCGAGCACGCCGACTACGCCGGCGCGCGCTACGGCACGCTGCGCTCCGAGCTCGAGATGCGGATGGCGGCGGGCGCGCCGGTGGTGCTCGAGATCGAGGTCCAGGGCGCGCGCCAGGTCCGCGAGACGATGCCCGAGGCGATGCAGGTGTTCATCGCGCCGCCATCGCTCGACGCGCTGCGCGCGCGCCTCATCGGCCGCGGCACCGACGACCCGGAGCAGATCGAGGCCCGCCTGCGCACCGCCGAGGGCGAGCTCGCCGCCCAGGACGAGTTCGCGAAGGTCGTTGTCAACGACCGGCTCGAGGACGCGGTCGACGAGCTCGTGGTGGTGGTGCGGGAGGCAACACGGGGTGGTTGACGAACAGCAGCGAGAGGGTGCGCCGCGGGCGGGGCAACGTCTCGCGGGCCGCGTATCGGCCGAACCCGCTCCCGTAGTGCTGCTGTTCGAGCCCTCGCAACCGACCGCTACCCTGTAGCGCATGATCTCTCCTCGCATCGACCGCCTCCTCGAGAACGTCGACTCCAACTACGCCTCCGTTCTCGTCGCGGCCAAGCGGGCGCGCCAGATCAACTCGTACTACCACAACCTCGGGGAGGGGACGTTCGACGAGTTCCCGCCGCCGATGGTCGACACCGGTTCGAAGAACTACCTGACGATCGCCCTCGAGGAAGTCGCCGCGGGCAAGATCAAGTACCAGTACCGGTAGGCGACCACTGACCTGACAGCCATGCGGATCCTGCTCGGAGTCAGTGGTGGGATCGCCGCATACAAGGCACTCGAGCTCGCGCGGCTCGCGACGGGCGCCGGGCACGCCGTGCGCGCGATCCAGACGCCCGCCAGCCTGCGCTTCGTCGGTGCCGCCTCGTTCGCGGCGCTCACCGGCGCGCCGGTCCTGTCGGATGAGTTCGAGCGCGACCCCGCGCGCGGTGCCTTCCCCGACCAGGCGCCGCCCGGCCATGACCCGCTGAGCCATCTCGAGCTCGTCCGCAACGCCGACGTCTTCGTCATCGCGCCGGCCTCGGCGAACACGATCGCCAAGCTCGCGCACGGCCTCGCGGACAACCTCCTGACGAGCGCCGCATTGGCGGCGACGTGCCCGCTGCTCGTCGCGCCCGCGATGAACAACCACATGTGGGCCAACCCGGCGACGCAGGCCAACGTGGCGACGCTGCGCGGGCGCGGCGTCACCGTGCTCGACCCCGGCGCCGGCCGGCTTGCCTCCAGGGGCGAGTGGGGCGCGGGCCGCCTGCC
>JBOGYT010000334.1:0-6078 GCA_050696955.1 Solirubrobacteraceae bacterium
CAAGCCGCCTGCGCCGCAGCCGGCACCGCCGACCGCGGTCGCCCAGCCCGAAGAGGCGCTCGCGGAGTCCGTGACCGCGCCGGGCACCGGCGGCGCGGCTGCCGCGCCGTAGCGCAGGCGGCGCTCAGGCGATCCGGTCGCCGGGCTGTGAGCCCGTGTCGGGCTCGAGCAGCAGCACCGGGTGGTCGTCCGCGATCGCGCCGAGGACGAGCACCTCCGATCGCACCGGCCCGATCTGGCGCGGCGGGAAGTTCACGACGCCGACGACGAGCCGTCCCTCGAGCTCCTCTCGCGTGTAGTTCGTGATCCGCGCCGACGAGCGCTTCTCGCCGAGCTGTGGTCCGAAGTCGATGCGCAGCTTCCACGCCGGCTGGCGCGCCTCGGGGAAGTCCTCGACCGCGACGATCCGCCCGACGCGCATGTCGACCTTCTCGAAGTCCGCCCACTCGATCGTCATCACGTGCCTCCCTTGCGGTCCTCGCCGAAGCGGAAGGACCGCAGGGCGGTTCGCAGCGGGCCGATCGCTCCCGTGGATGCGGCATCGGGGGTGCCGGCACCGTACGTCGACTCGAGCTCGATGAGGACCCCGCGGCGCTGGCCGTCCGGGAGCTCGGGCACGAGCAGGAAATGGCGGATGAAGAGCGGGCGGCCGTCACGCCTGCCCTGGAACGTCACCTGGTACCCGACGCCGTTGTTGATCCGGGTGCGGCCCTCGTTGATGAAGCGCGCGCCGGGGTAGCGCTCGCGCACCCCGCGCATGTAGTCGTGGGAGTACAGCGGCAGCATGCCGCCGACCGCGCCTTCGTAGGGCGGCAGGCGCAGGTCGCGGATGACGAAGGAATCCAGGAACAGGTCCCCGCGCGCGCGACGCAGCGCGACCAGCGTGCCCGGCCGCTTGACGCGGTGCAAGTGCGGCGGGTAGGCGAAGTTGAACGTCGTCGGCTCGCGCAGCAGCACCACCGTCTCGTTGGGCCGGCTGCGCAGGCCGATGACGATCGCGGCGACGACGAGCAGGACGGCGAAGGCGCCCGCGGCGACCTGCACGCGCCGTGGGCGCGCAGCGAGGAGTTGCAGCAGCGTGGGCCCGTACTGCGGCTGGACGGCGGACACGGCGGCCATTCTGACGCCTGGCAGGCGTCACCGTCCCGCTGGACGGAAGGACGAAAGGCCGCCAGGGGTCTGAACGTTAGTGCGCAAACGCACGATAAATACGCAAGTGAGACCCTCATGGACGAGACGATTCATCCTCACGTGCGCAAGCCGATTCATTACGACCGCGTTCGCCGTCGCCTGTGGATCTTCGGCCAGCGCCTCCATCATGGCGCGACGGGCACGCTCCTGACGGTCGCGGGCGCCATCGGCGTCGGGCTCATGGCTCACGACTGGAAGGACCGCGCGGTGTGGTTCGCGCGCGGCGCCCAGGAGTAGGTGTAACGTCGCCGGGAGGTCGCCGGTTGCGGCGACCGGACGACGAAACCCTCGCTCACTCACCAATCGAGAACATCGACTCCAGGTCGTGCCTCGAGAACGCCTCAAAGGCGACCATCGTGTGGGTCCGGGCGACGCCGGGCATCGTCGAGATCGTGCCGGTCACGACGCCCGCGAGCTCCTCGTGGGCGGCGACGTGGACGATGCACACGAAGTCCCACTCGCCGGTGACCGAGTAGGCCTCGCGGACCCCCTCGACCTCGGCAAGCTCCCCGCCCAACGTCGGCATCGCATCGCGCTCCGCCTCGACAAGCACGATCGCATGGGTCATGTCCCGTCCTCCTGGTTGTCGTCGCCCTGACGCCGCGCGGCAAGCTCGCGCGCAAGCTCAAATCCCACCGAGACGCCGACGAGCATGCCCAGCCGCGTCTCCTCCTCGAGCAGCGCGCGCATGACCTCGATGCGCTCGGCCGGGTCCTCGGACTCCGCGGCCTGGGAGAGCTGCGCCTCGTGCGCGGCATCGAACCAGCCGCCCTCGACGAGCGCGGCGCCGAGCACGCGCTGGAGCCCCGGCGCGGCGTGGGTGACGACCTCCTGCGCGTGGCCGTAGCGGTCGGGGTCCGACAGCGCCTCGACTGCCGCGTCGACCTCCTCGGCGCTATAGGTCTCGCCGGCCGCCATCAACGCGGCCTCAGCGCGGCCAGCGCGAGACCGGCGAGCATGCCGAGCGCGGCGCCGACCGCCCCGGCGATCGCGCTGCCCTGCGAGACGGCCGGGACGAGCAGCAGAACGGCCGCGATGACGAGCACGCCGAGCAGGTCGGCGTCGTCGTCGTCGCTGCTGCGCCGGCGCCTCATCAGCACCGGCACGAGCCACGCGCACAGCAGACCGAGCGCGGCGGCGTGGGTGCCGAACACGAACGCCTCCTGATTGATCGCGGTCGCGACCGCGAGCGCTCCCGGCCCGCACAGCACGAACAGCAAGACGACGACGAGCGGGCCGTGGCGGCGCTCGAGCAGCCAGCCGAAGATCCCGAGGCCGGTGACGACCGCAAGCTGCGACGCGAAGCCGGCGTTGTACAGCGACGCGGTGACAAAGCGCCACGGATCGCCGTCAAGAGCCGTCAGCGCGAGATCGCCCTTGACGAAGAACGCCGCCGACAGCCAGATCCCGAACGACAGCGCGACGAGCACGATCGTCGCCCACGGGCGGCCGAACTCGTCGCCGCGGATCCCGGGGATCTCACCGCTGCGCAGCCGGCCCAACCGGTCGGGCTTGGGCTTGGCCTGCTTGACCTTCGGCGTGCCCGCCGCGCGCGGCTTGCGCCGCGATGGGCGCTTGGGTGGCTTGGGCGCCTCCTCCGGGCGGTCGATCTTCGGCGCGCGCTTGCGCAGCCGCGTGCCGCAGTACGGGCATTCCGTGATGTACGGGCTGACCTCTGCCTGGCAGTTCTTGCAGACCACGAAGAGGTCAGGGGCGGACACAGGTCGATTCTAGATGGCTGCCTCGGCCGCCCGTGCTGCCTGTCAGAGGGCGGTCGCCGCGAGGATCTCGGCCACGACCTCGTTGAGGTCGCGATTGGCCTCGTAGACGACGATCTGGCGCGACGCGCCGTTGCCGCGCGCGAGCAGGTCGCGGATGCCGTCGAGCGCGCCGTCGGCTCCGAGGTCCTGGGCGTGCGGCGTGAGGCGGTCGAGCAGCCGCAGCGTGAGCGCCTTGGCGTGGATGCGCTCGCTGGTGGGCAGGTCGACGAGCTCGCCGCCCAGCCCGTGGCGCGCGGCGAGCCACTTGTTCTCGTCGAGCATCTGCCACGGGTAGTCCGACAGCTTCGCGCCGGACTCGAACTTCTCGGCGAGCTCCTTGACCATCGCCTGGATGAGCGCGGTGAGGGCGACCGTGTGCTCCACGCGCGTCTGCGAGTCGCAGCAGCGGATCTCGACCGTGCCGAGGTTCGGGTGCGGGCGGACGTCGTACCAGAGGTACGTGTAGTCCTCCATGACGCCGCTGGCGACCATGAAATCGACCTGGCGCTCGTAGTCCTCCCAGTCGGCGTAGGCGGGCGGCATGCCGACGCGCGGGAAGGCGCGGAAGATCGGCGTGCGCGTCGACAGCAGTCCGGTCTCGTCGCCGCGCCAGAACGGCGAGTTGTCGCTGAGCGCGAGCAGCACGGGGACGTGGACGCGCATGCCGTTGGCGACGTAGATGGCCTTGTCCGGGTCGTCAAGGCCGACGTGCACGTGCATCCCGAAGATGAGCTCCTGGCGGGCCACGAAGCGCAGCGCGGAGATGAGGTCGCGGTAGCGCGGCCGGGCGACGATCCTCTGCTCCTCCCACTTCGCGAACGGGTGGGTGCCGGCCGAGCCGATGCTGAGTCCGCGCTTCGCGGCGATGTCGCGCACCTGATGGCGCAGGGTGTGCAGCTGCGACGCTGCCTCCGGAACATCCGCGCACGGCTTCGTCGCGATCTCGAGCACCGACTCCATGAGCTCGGGCTTGATCTCGCCGTCCTCGGCCTCGACGTTCGATGCGCCCGCATCCTGGAGCAGTGACTCGATCGCGTTGACGAGGTCAAAGCTCTCGGCGTCGACGATCATGAGCTCCTCCTCGACGCCGATCGTGTAGCTCGGGCCCGTGAAGTTGTGGTGCATCTGGCGGGAGCGTACCCGCGCGACGGCCTCCTACCGCTGACGGTGGTGCACGACTTCGTGCCAATCCTGCAACGGACCGTGCATCGCGGCCGCACTGCGCCCTAGCGTGCCGGCCATGTCGCGCCGCGTCGCCGCCGTGCTGGTCGTCGTTCTCGCCGCCGCCCTGGGAGCGCGCACAGTCGCGGGCGGCGACGGGGACGGCGCCGCCGGTGAGGGCCCCGCGCGCGGGACGGCGCTCGTCACGCGCGTCGTCGACGGCGACACCGCGGTGCTCTCCAAGCTCGGCCGCAGCCGCTTCATCGGCGTCGACACGCCGGAGGTCTACGGCCGGGAGGAGTGCTTCGGCGCGCAGGCCTCGGCGTACGCCAGGCGCGTGCTCGAGGGCAAGCGGGTCCGCTACGCGATCGGACGCGAGCCGCGCGACCGCTACGGCCGCGCGCTCGTCTACGTCTGGCTCGAGGACGGGCGCTTCTTCAACGAGCTGCTCGTCCGCGAAGGGTACGCCGAGCCGCTCGCGATCGCGCCCAACGTCGAATATTCAGAGCGCTTCCGGCGGGGCGCGCACACGGCTCGGCGCGACGGACGCGGGCTGTGGGAGAGGTGCTGAGCGCCCCCGAAGCGGCTACGCTCCGTAACGCATGGCAACCAAGATGCAGCGGTCGCTGGACGAACTCGAGCAGGCCTTCGTCGAGGAGACCTACGAAGATCGGGCTCGGCGCGACTCGCTGCGGCGCCGCGCGATCATGCGCTCACAGCAGCGCCGGCTCGATCACGTCCACAAGCGCGGCACGGCGCGCTTCATCGTGCTCGTGCTCGTGCTGCTCGCGACGGCTGCGATCGTCACGGTCGCGATGTTCCGCACGCTGTACATCGTGATGGGCTGAACGCCCAGCGACGTGGCGGCTACGAGCTGAGCTTGCGCAGCGCGGCATCCACCGCGCCGCCGGCGGCGACCTCGCCGCGTTCGGCCTGGATCTCGAGGTAGACCTCCTTGCGGAACACGGGAATGTCCCGGGGCGCCTGGATCCCGATTCGTACCTTCTCGCCCATGATCGACAGAACCGAGATCTCGATGTCGTCGCCGATCATGATGCTCTGGTTGGACTTGCGTGTCAGGACCAGCATTGGATGGCACCTCCTTGTCGCCGCATCAACTCAACCACGTTCAGTCCCCAAACACAAACACGGCCTAACCCTTTGATCGGGTGCGGGCGAGCGACCGGTCACGCAGGCCGGTTCTTGTAAGGTCCGGCGCCAATGGCACGACGCTCTCTACGCCCTCATCTCAACCAGATCCGCGGCTGGGTCCGCCAAGGCCGGACCGACGCATGGATCGCACACCAGCTCGAGGCGACCGTTCAGCAGATCGAGGTCTTCAAGCGCGACAACGATCTCGCGCCGACCGGATCCGAGAACGGCGAAACGCCCGGCAACGACTTCGACGACGAGATCGACCTGCGCGCCGAGGACGACGCGCTCGTCGCCGCCGAGCTCGAGGCGGCCGAGATTCAGAAGGCCAAGGAGGAGGCCGAGGAGGCGGCTCGCCGCGCCGAGGCCGGCGACGAATCGGACGACGACGAGGCACCGGCGAAGGCGGCACCGCGACGCCGCGGGCGCCGTGGCGGGCGCGGCCGCAAGGCCGCCGCGGGGCCGCTGGAGGGGACCTTCGATCACGGCGAGGAGGGCTACGGCCTGTGGCTCGACCCCGCCGTCACCGATAACCCCGTCTACGCCGAGCACTGGGCCGGCCACCGGCCCGTCGAGGTCACGATCGACGAAGACCAGATCGTGATTCGCCGCACGGGTCCGGACGCCGACGACGACTGACGCGCGCCGCCGCTAGTGGATTCGTCCGCTAGTCGTGTGGGCTATCCGGTGGATGCGTCGTCGTCTGTGGCGAGGACGCAGGGAGGCAGCCGTGCCGGCGGCACGGCGCCGACCGAGGACGACGCCACGGGCGGGGACGCGCCGCCGGGAACCCGCAGGACTTGCGGACGGGTCC
>JBOGYT010000335.1:0-3005 GCA_050696955.1 Solirubrobacteraceae bacterium
GTTCGGGCCTGCTCACCCACCCGCGCGACGGCATCGCCGCGGTCGGCCGTACGGCTCGCCGGCTGACGACCGCCGTCGCCGAGGAGGTCCTGCCGGCCGCGCCGCCGTCCGAGCTCAACGGCCGGATCGGTTCGCGGCGGACGCTCGTCGGCTACCACGCGCCGCGCGAGCTGCTGAGCACCGCGCGCGGCGGCGGTGGCACGCTCAACGACGTCGGCCTGACCGCGGTCGCGGGCGCGCTGCGCACGCTCGCGCAGCGGCGCGGCGAGACGCCGACCGAGCCGCTGAAGACGATGATCCCCGTCAGCATGCGCCGCATCGGCGACGACGAGGCCGGCAACCAGATCGCCATGGTCCACACGCCGCTGCCCGTGCACCTGGCGACCTGCAAGGGGCGCCTGGATTGGGTGCGCGAGCAGACCGAGCGGCTGAAGCACACCGACCGGCCGGCGGCGACGCAGACGTTCGTCGACGCCCTCGGGCTCGTGCCGCCACTGCTGCGCACCCCGGTGGCGCGGGCGATGGCGACGCCGCGCCAGTTCAACCTCACGGTCTCGCAGTCGCCGGCGCCGCGCGGCGACATGTACCTGCTCGGCGCCAGGCTCGAGGACGTCTACTCGGTCGTGCCGATCGCCCAGGGACACTCGCTCGCGATCGGGATGGTCCGCTATCGCCAGGAGCTGTTCTTCGGCTGCCATGCCGACCCGGATGCGCTGCCCGAGGTGCACGAGCTGCCGGCGCTGCTCGAGGCCGAGCTCGAGGAGCTCGCCGCTGCGGCGCCCAAGCGCGACCGTCCGGCGCGCGAGGGACGGTCAGGCCGGGCGCCGCTGTCGCCGGTGGGCTGAGCGCGACTCGTCGCGGCGCGGTGGGTGCGTGGCGAACAGCATCGATCACGAGAGACGGAGCGCCACGAGTCGGCGGGTCGGGCACATGGTTAAGTGACCACTCGCGCGACAGCTCGCGGAGGTTGGCCACTTCTCCATGACATACATGAACAAGTGACCACTCCCGACACGGGACACGACGGTTGGCCACTTCTCCATGTCCTCCCCGCTCATCCGCCCCGCTCGAGCCCCATCTCCAATCGAGTTCCTACAAGTTGTGGGTCGGGTGGCCGGATCGTGGTTGCTCGAGGCCGCGCGGTCCCGCAGCGCATACCGGCGGTATTCGCAAGAGGCCGGGCGGCCCCGAGCGCCGCGAGACGGTGCCCAAACACGCAACGTGTTAACGGACGCTTCCTTAAGAGATGCTGTTCGGCTACCCGAACCCCTACTCGGTCGACAGCTCGGCCTCGGCGTTGCGGATGATGCGCTTGTCGTTCTGCTCGCAGACGAGGTCGATCACCGCGATGCCGTCGTTGACGTCGCGGACCGTGCCGGTGACCGTCAGCTCGACCTCGGGCAGCCCCATGCCGCGGAACTGCACGCTCAGGCGGCGCAGCGCCTGCGGCCCGCCGGCCGCCTCGGCGCTGGCGCGCGCGACCTGGGCCATCGAGTACAGGCCGTGCAGGATGCGCCCCGGCAGCCCGACGTCCCTGGCGAAGTCCTCGTCGATGTGGATCGGGTTGAAGTCGCCCGAGGCGCCGGCGTAGCGCACCGTCAGGTACTTGTCCGGCGTGACCTTGAGCGGGCCGATCTCGTCGCCCGGCTTCAGCCCCATCTCACGCCCCCCGCACGATGTTCGACCACTGACCGACGCAGACCGTCTCGCCGCGCTGGTTCGTGGACACGGTCTCGAAGACGAAGAAGCCGTTGCCGCGCTCCTCGCGGATCTCACTGACGGAGGCGGTCGTCGCGATCTCGTCGCCGGCGATCACGAGCGGGCCCCACGTGAGCTCCTGCCCGGCGTGCACGAGCCGCGAGAAGTCGATGCCGACCTCGGGATCGAACAGCGCGCCGGCCACCGCCGGCATCGCGTAGACGACGGCGAACATCGGCGGCGCCACGAGGTCGTCGTAGCCCGCCTCGCGCGCGGCGTCGGCGTCGAGATGCAGCGGGTTCGTCTCGCCCACCGCCTGCGCGTACTCGCGGATCTTCTCGCGACCGACCGCGTAGGACGTGGGGGGATAGGTCTTGCCGATGACGTCGGTGTTGACGGCCATGTCCGGCGCGAAGTGATAGCAGCACGCGGCGGTCAGATGATCTGCGCGACGGTGCCGCCATCCGCGGACCAGGCCGCCCCGGTGACGGTGCTCGCGCGCTCGGAGCACAGGAAGACGATGACGGCCGCGATCTCCTCGGGCTCGGCGAACCGGCCCAGCGGGGCCTTCGCGCGCTGCGCGTCCAGCGCCTCCTCCTTCGAGATCCCGCGCGCCTCCGCGGCCTGATCGGCGAGCCCGCCCGGCGCGGTCCACAGAGGCGACGCGACCGGCCCTGGTGCGACGGCGTTGACGAGCACACCGTCGGAGGCGTAGCGGTCGGCGAAGACGCGGGACAGGGAGAGCTGCGCGGCCTTCGTCACCGCGTAGGCGGGGTTCGTCAGAGAGGGCCGCTTGCCGGCCGACGAGGCGACGTTGACCATCCGCCCCCAGCCGGCCTGCGCCATGTGCGGCGCGGCCGCGCGCATGAGGCGCATCGGGCCCATGACGTTCAGCTCCCACTGGCCCTGCCAGTCCTCGTCGGAGAGCTCCTCGAGCGAGCGCACGAAGCTCGTCCCGGCACTGTTGACGAGCACGTCGATGGTGCCGAAGCGCTCGACGCAGGCGGCGACGATCCGCTCCGCGTCGTCGGGCTTGGTCACATCGGCCGCGATGTACGCGCCGTTCTGGCTGAGGCGCTCGAGCTCGAGCTCGTTGCGCGCGACGTACAGCACGCGCGCGCCCTCCTCGCCGAGCAGCTCGGCGGTCGCGCGGCCGATCCCGCTCGTCGCGCCGGTGACGACGCAGGCCTTGCCGTCAAGCCCGAGGTCCATCAGCCGCGGGCCTGCTTGGCCTCGTAGAGGATCTCGAGGAAGCGCTCGGGATCGGACTCGTCGGCCCCCGCGACGCGCGGGCGCAGCGCGCGGTC
>JBOGYT010000336.1:0-5128 GCA_050696955.1 Solirubrobacteraceae bacterium
CCCCAGGCCAGCGCGCCCTCGATCGCGAGGCCGAGGCGCACGACCTCGGCGGCGCGCCCCGCCGCGAGGGCGCGCTCGAGCAGCGCGACGAGCGCCGCCGTCTCGCGCAGCACGCCGTCGCGCCTGCCCGCGCGTGCCTCCCGCTCGCCCCAGTCGATGAAGTGCTCGAGGGCGTCATCGAGCTCCGGGCCGAGCCCATCGTCGTCGAAGGCGCTCGTGAGGTCGCCGACGAGGCTGTAGCGCGGCGAATGCGAACGCGCTTCGTGGCGCGCCTCGAGCGCCGCGGCGGCGGAGGCCGCGCCGGCTCCCGCCAGCGCCTCGATGTGCTCGACGCCGAGCGGAGCGTCGCCGTGGACGGCAAGCGTCCGCGCGACGTGGCGCTCAGCTGCCGGCAGCGCCTGCGCACGATCAACGGCGCTCGCGGCGCGCGGTGCGAGGTGCTCGATCGACAGCCCGGCGTCGCGCGCGCGGCTGAACATCTGGCGCAGCCCGAGCGGGTGCCCGCGCAGGCCTTCGGCGACGGACTCCGCCGCGGCCCGCTCGCGGTCGCTCAGCGGCCGGCCCAGCTCCTGCTCGGCGATCGCGACCGCGTACTCGGCCGCGAGGCCGGCGATCTTCAACGCGGTGCCGTCGTACAGCACGCGCTCATGCGACGTCACGAACAGCCGGCAGGCCGGCGCGGCAAGTGCGAGACGCTGCGCGCGGTCCGATGGCAGCTCGACGTCCTCGAGTGCGAGCATCGCGCGGCGATCGCCCAGGTGACGCTCGATCTGCAGGTCGCGCAGCGGGATGCGGCACTCGAACAGCGCCTCGAAGATCGCATGCAGCAAGTCCTCGGCGTCGCGCTCGCGGCCGTCGATGTAGACGGTGCCGTCGCGCATCTCGCACTCGCGGCGGTTGAGCGCCTCGACGAGCACGTGGGTCTTGCCGACGCCCGCCGGGCCGTAGAGGTTGACGACGCGCGGCGGGTCGTCCGCGGCCAGCGTGCGTACCTCGACGTCGCGATCGACGTGGCGCTCAAAGCACGGGGGTGCGGACGGCCGGGCGCCGCGCTTGCGCGGCCGCGGCCGGTTCCAGCGAAAGGCGAACGCGAGTGCGGCTCCCGTTCCCTCGAGGCGCATCTCGACGGTGTTGCGATCGCCCGTGACGATCAGCGCGTTGTTGGTCGGCGCCGCGATCAGGACGTTGCGTTCACCCTCGACGATCGCTGTCGGCGTTGCCATCGCTACGCACCGTCGACGGTGTTGGCGTCACCGCTGATGATCGTGCTGCGATCCACCGGCGCGGCAATCGTGACGTTCCGATCGCCGGCGACGCGGATCTCGACATGCTGTGAGGCCTCGGCCATCAGCTCCTCGACCTCGGCCGCCAATCCGGCGTCGCGTTCGAGCAGCTTGCGCAGCTGGTAGGCGAGCACGTACTGCGCCCCCTCGTCGGCGGGCGCCGCCGCCACCTCCTCGGCGGCCTCCTGCGCGGCCGGCCGCGCGGCCAGGTGCGGACCGAGCTTCGCCCACAGACGCTTGGCGTACTCCCAGCTCTTGTCGCCGAGCGCATCGGCCGCCTGCGACGCGACGTGCGCGGCAGGCCGCAGGAGGTACGGCAGGGCCGGCGCCAGCAGCGCGCCGACGGCTGCAGCATCGATCATTGCCGGTCTCCTATAGACGCCATCCAGTCATGTAGAGGCGCTCGTGGAGCCAGTGATACACGGGTGCCGTCGTTGGATGACGACGCGACCTAGATCGACGTTTGGTCACGTTCTCGGAGCTCAACGACGGCGAAGCGCGCTTGGTCTAACTCACCGGGCGGCTCAGGGGCGCGCAAATGCAAACTCCCAGCTTCAGGGCTGAACTTCTCGTGTCGCATCCGCTGAAACTTCCGTGACACTTCACAGGTGATGGGACTGGTTAGTAGAAGCACCGTGGTGCCCTGCCAGTCGTAACCTTCCCCGCCGTCGGTCTCGGGGTATGTGTCGACGTGCTCCTGACCGCACGCCCATCAGCCGATCTTCTGCGCGAGCTCGACGATGATCCCCGCAGGGCCGCGCACGTAGCAGAGCCGGGTAGATGTTCTCGTAGTTCACCAGCTCGCCGACGAGCTCGCCGCGATGCGCTCGAAGGCCCGCGAGCGATGCCTCGATGTCGTCAACAAGAAACAGGATGTGGCGGATGCCCGGGGCGTTGGGGGGTGCCGGCCCGTCGTCGCCCTCGTATGAGGGCGAACGGTACTTGGCGAGCTCAAGCTTGCTGCTGTCATCCGGCGTACGCAGCATCACGATGTCCGCGTGCACGTCCTCGAGCCCGTTTATGCGGTCCACCGAGCGGCCCTCGACGGAGGCCTCCCCCTCCACCTCTAGGCCGAGTGCGACGAAGAACGCCGTCGCCCCCGCGAGGTCGTCGACGACAACCCCGACGTGCTCCAGGCGCTGGACGGTCATGAACGGCCTCCGGCCAGCTCCTGCGGCGTGTACTCGTCGTGCAGCAGATACTTCGGCATCGTGGTCTCCTGGTGTCGTGGGCCGCGCCGCTCGCGGCCCTCAGCTGATGAGCGGAGCCGCTCCGCGCTTCTCGACATCGAGCACTCATTCGGCTCCCCGATCGTCGCGTAGGGGGAACTCGATCGCGGCCAGCCGGCGCAGACCGTGGGAGCGCCAGCATCGATTGGTACACGCGCTTCTTTGGGCGAGACACCGACTTTCGAGTGGCGGACGCCGTTAGCGTAGGGCTCGATCGCTTCGCGGTCGATGTGTCGGGCAGCGAGGGCTTCGAGGAGCGCGTCGAGGCCGACGACGGAGAGAGGGTGATCCGGCCGGTGCCCGCGCGCGCCGAATCAGGCTCGATAAAAAGGGTGGCGTGCTCGTCGATCTCCCACGGGATCTCGTCCCCGGCGATGGACATCGCCGGCGCCCACTAGCCGAGCGCCTTCGCGAGAGCGACTCCGGCGCCGGTCTCGAACGTCCAGTTTCACGCCGCGCCGACAGCGTCGCACCAAACGGCATCGAACTGTAGAACGACGGTCGAATGACAGTGGCTCGAACGACCCGTCGGCCCGAGGCGAGCACCTCGCTCGGCAGTGACCGATCAGTCGGGCGTCGGTGCCAGCAGGCATGTCAGCCCCTCCACGCTGGCTGCCGCGTTGAGCTCGCGGTCGAGGCACGCGAAGCCCGCGGCGCCGGTCACGTCCGCGGCCCGAAGTCCGCTCGCGAGCTGGACGGCGTCGTAACCGCGCAGGGCATGGCGAGCGGCAAGATCGGTCGCGGACACGAGTAAGGCTCGATCTATATCCAGGATCGCTGACGTCGACCAGATCCGCTGGAAGCGGGTCCAGGCCTCACGCTCCCTGCGCACCGTCATTCGCCGCCCGCGGCGAGCACGCGCCAGGCCGGCGCGCGCCTCGACCTCAGCGATCGCCGACGCGACAACAATCTCGTGCTCGGCCAGCGCTGCGCGCACCGCAGGCGCAGCCGCCTCACCGAGAACGATGGCAAGCAGCGCGCTTGTATCGAAGAACGCGCTCAGCGTCGATCCTCGATCACCTGCTGCGAAAGTGGCGGGCCCGGACCTGTCACCAGCGGGGCCACGGCCCCAGGATCATCGGTCACAACGCCGGGCCAGATCATCAGACCGTGATCGACGAGGCGCTGCACCCGAGCCGGGGCACCAACAGGACCAAGCCGCGCCACGGGCACGCCACGCCGTGTGACCACGATTGTCTCCCCGGCCTCGACGGCATCGACGATCGCGCTTGCGTCACGCTTCAACTCCTTGATCCCGACTTCGCGCATGTGACTACCTTACCATCCCAAGTGACTACTCGTATCGCGTGTCGACAGTCTCTCTGTACGCCCCAGCGCACATCGCAGCTGACGCTGTACGAAATCGGCGGGGAGCGATGTCACAGGTCGGGGCGTCGTGCAACTGTGCTTCGCGATGGCACCCGCGAGCATCGACATCGAGACGTTGTACGCGGCGCACTGCGAGGCCGTGCTGTTGTTCCTCACGCGTCGTACGGCCGATCCGGAGGTTGCGCTTGATCTGTGGGCCGAGACGTTTGCGCACGCCGCGGCAGGGGTGTCCGGGTTTCGCGGTGGCGGTGAGGCGGAGGCCGCAGGCTGGCTGTACGGCATCGCCCGCCGACGACTGGCGCTGTATTACCGCCGCGGCCGCGCCGAGCGGTCCGCGCTGAAACGCCTGGAGCTCGAGCGCCCGCCGGCCGATCCGGGGTTGCTCGAGGAGATCGAGCGCCGCGCGGGGTTGTCTGCGCTGCGCGCCGAGCTCGTTCCCGCGCTCGCGCAGCTATCGCCCGCGGTGCGCGGCGCCGTGCGGCTGCGCGTCGTCGACGAGCTGGCCTACCCCGATGTCGCGCAGCGGCTGGGCATCTCCGAGCGCGCCGCGCGCGCCCGCGTCTCACGCGGCCTGGCCGCGCTGGCGCAGCTGCTGGACACACCCCCGAATCCGGACGCGGTGAGCCCTTGAGCGACCCCGAGCGCTTGGAGCGCTACCTGCAGGACTTCGGCGCCCGACTGAGCGGCGCGGCCGCCACCGCGCCGCGCGCGCGCAACCGGCGCCGCCGGCGAGCAACTGCGTTCGCGATCACCGTGACCGTCGCCGCGGTGGTGCTGGTCGCGCTCGCGGCCTCCGGTGAGCGCAGGCTGGACCCCGTCGCCGAGGCGCGCGCCGCGCTCGCACCGCGCGGCGACATCGTCTACATGAAGATCACCAGCACGCACCGTTCACCGGGCGCGAACAGCGTGCCGCCGCCGCAGACGACCGAGCAGTGGTCGGCGCTGGATCCGCCGCGCTGGCGCTTCGTGCAGCAGCTGCCGCGCTCGGGCTCCCGCGTCGGCGGCGGCGTCGGGCGCCGCTTCGTCGCGCTCGCCGGCCGCCGCGAGCTGTCGTACGCAAACGGCGTGACGCGGAGCTACCTGGCCGAGCAAGACGCGCTGCACGTCACGCGCGGCTACCGCGACCGCGAGGCAGCCGCGCGGCTGCCGTCCGTCCTCGGCCAGGGCAGCGGCGACCCGACCGTCGACCTGCGCTCGCTGCTGCTTGATGGCACCGTCACCGACAGAGGCGAGCAGCAGCTGCGCGGCCGCACCGTGCGCAGGTTCGTCATCGAGCAGCGTCGGCGC
>JBOGYT010000337.1:0-8287 GCA_050696955.1 Solirubrobacteraceae bacterium
CTCTTGCATGGGGACTAGTGCGAGTGGCTGCCCAGCATCAGCGAGAACAGGCTGGCCGAGCAGAGCATGATCGCGATGCGGACCGCGTGCCCGCCCGCCAGCCAGCGCAGGCGTGACCCGAGCCATCCCTCCGGCGCGACCACCGTGGCGACGAGCGCGGCGAGCACGAGCTGGTCGAGCGTCGCCATGATGTCCATCGCGCCGGCGGGCTCGGGATCCCCGGCCTCCGGGCCGACCGGCACGCCCACCGTCCGCGTGACGAGCCACACGGCCACGATGAGGAGGCTGCCGACCGCGCCGGCGACGAGCACGCGGCGGCCGGGCGGACGGCGATAGACCCGGATCGCCCAGAGCACCTGCGCGTACGTCACGGCGAGGAAGAAGACGCCGTACAGCCAGTAGTGGTCGACGTGATCGATCATCGCCACGGCATGGATGACACCGGCTGCGAGCGCGAGCGCCGCGGCGGTGACGAGGACCTGCGAGCGGGCCACTCCGGCGGTTACGCGGGAGCGCCCACGCGCAGCGAGCCCGCGACGCGGTCGAACTGTGGCGTGAGGGCGGCCAGGCGGCTGGCGGGCTTGACCTCGAACACGAGGGCGATGAGGTACCGGCCCTTGAACAGGAAGTAGTGGTCGCGGGCCCGCTCGGCGCCCCCGAGCGTGTACCTGTAGCGCCACCCGAAGAGGCCGCCGCGCTCGACCGGCGCGGCCGGCTCGAGAAGCCGCGCGCGCTTGATGGCGCGGAAGAGCGGATCGGTGATCTTCTTGGCGATCGGCAGAGTGTCGCGTGTCACCTGCTCGATGCCGGCGGCAGAGCGGCGGACCTGGACCACCGCCGCGCGGTCGCGCGAGAGGGCGAGGAGCGGCACCTCGGGGTCGGGCGACTGGACCCGTATCCATGAGCCCGGGTAGGACAGCGACACATCGGCCACCGTCTCGTGGAAGCGCACGACATCGGGCCCGGCCGACTTCGCCGCGGGCTCGTCGTCGGACAAGAGGTCCCGGCCGAGGCGCGCGCCGAGCACGATCGCGAGGACGGCCGCCACGGCACCGGCGACCATCCAATTGCGGTTCACAGCTTCACCAGGCTGAAACGACGGCGGGAGCCCGGCCGGCGGCCGGACTCCCGCAACAGCTCAGCGTTCCCAGGGACGAGAGCCCCGAACGTTCATCCGGCCCGGAGGTTCGTCGCCACCGCCGGCATCCGCGGGAGGCGGAGCGGGCTCGGCCGCTGCCGGTGGTGGTGCGGGCGCAGGCGGTGGTGGTGGTGCCGGCGCATCGCGCTTGCGCAGCGAGATCCGTCCGGGTGCGGGCGGTGGCGCCGGCGCCGGTGGTGGCGGGGGAGCCGCTCCGCCACCGCCTCCGCCGCCTTCCCTGCCGGGCCGCACGCCGGGCGTGGCCGACGGCACGTACGCCTCCGGCCCGCCCATCGGGCCATAGCCGGAACCGACGACCGGAGACCGGCCGATGTGCTGGCTGACGTCCCCGCGACGATCGGCCGGCGCGGGGTAGAGCATCGCGGCCGCCGTCGTCGAGTACTTCGGGTCGCGGACCGCCGGTCCCTTGGCGTGCGCAGCGCCGATCGGGGCACCGCGGCCGAGGGAGGCCAGGATCCCGACTCCGCGCGTGTACACCGTGCCGACGTTGACGACCTTGCCGCTCCTACCGACGCGACGCAGGAAGTTCGCGCCTTCGCCGGGGAACAGCGACTCGACAAGGCCCGCACTGTCGGGGCCGGCCTTCTTCAGCAGCAGGCCCTCGAGCAGGTCGCGCCCGGTGACGAGGTTCTTGTTGATCGCGTCCAGCACGCCGTTGACGGGCGCGCTCTTGGCGACGATCTCGCCGACGCCGCCGATGACGACGTCGAGGCCGTTCGTGATCTTGATCAGCTCGGCGATCGTCGCGATGAGGTAGATGGCCAACGCCGCGATGATCAGCGTGACCAGGAGGATCATGACTGCAACTGCGGGATCCATGCCTACCTCCTAGGCGTCCGGGAGGGCGACGTCAAGCGAGCCCCCGTAGTTGGCGACACCAGCGACGATCTGGCTGATGTAGTTCTGCGTGGTGAGCAGGACCACGACCGCGTCCAGATCACGCGACGCCGCCTGAGCGACGCCGGCGATGGCGTCGATCGTCGGCGGGATGCTCTTCGCTGCCTGGAGGACGCCCTTGAGCAGGCCCACCAGGACGATGATCACGAGGACCAGGACGACATTCATTATCCAAACGACTTCCATGGTGTCCTCCTAGCCCCCCGTCGCCTTGCGCACCACGAGGGCCGCCTTGGCGGCGATGCCCGGCAGCACGCCCGTGATCGTCTGCAGCGGCGCGTTGACGTCCGCGACGAGCTTCGGCAGCGGCCGCAGGTGCTGCTGCTCGACCGTGACCAGCATGCCCGCGAGGTCCTTCAACCCGTTGGAGATGATGGTCAGGCGCTGGCGCACACGCGTCAGCGCGATCGCCAGGATGACGACGAGCGCCACCGCCTCCGCGACGCTGAGGGCCGTCATGAGGTCTGTGCTCATAGCGTCTCACCTGCCGCGACGTAGCCGTCGGTCAACGCGTTCATGTAGCCGTCCTGGATGATCGCTTCCTCGATGACGAGGTTCAGCACCGGGGGCGTGTGCACCAGGAGCGGAATCTGCGACGTGTGCGAGGCGACGATCGGTGCGGTCTCCAGGAGGGTCTCGACGCTGATCTGGATGTCCTTGACGAGGCTCAGAAGGAGCATCATCAGGATGATCACCACGGCGAGCACGACCGCGCCCATGCCCAGCACGATCTGCCACAGGGCATGGGTGTCGAATGCTGCGAGTGTAGTTGTCGTCATTTGCCCACCGCCACCTTCCGCAGGGTCCGGGCCATGTGAAGGATCCGGACCGCCGAGTCGTTGACCTGGGCGACTCCCGTTTTCAGGGAGGTGGTCTGGGCTCGCACCGTGTCCACGCCGGCCGCGGCGCCACGCGCCTGGTCGGCGATGCGCGCGGCCAGCGCCAGGATGATCGCCACGATGATGACGACGACCACGATGACGGCGAACACGAGCCCGAGACCGATGTACCAATCGGTGTATGTAGCTGCTAGTTGGTTCATGTCTTCTACTTGTTGCAGTTGTCGCCCCCGGAGCCTGGGGGTGTTGCGCCCAGGACACCTTGGACGATGGCCAGCACCGGTCCGAGCAGATCGCCGACCACTCCGTTGAGGAGCGGGCTGCAGTCGATCGTGTTGGCATGGCCGTGAATCGTGGCGCCGTGTCCAGCGGGGCCCGCCTTGCCGACGGCGGCGAGGATCTTCGCCACGTTGGGATCGATGACCTTGGTGTCCGCGTCGATCGAGTCCGCCTGGGCGTTCGCCCGGGCGACCTTGCCGTCGATGACCTGCACCAAGGACAAAATCGAACCTCCGCGACCGAGGATACTACTGGCGCTGGCATTGATCGAGCGAGCTCTCGCAAGAATCGCGCGGCCCTTGCTGTTGATCGACACGACGCTGCCGTTGATCGAGCTCGCGTTGCCGAGGATGGAATCCACGGTCGACCCGATCTGCAGCACGTTCGCGTTGATCGATCCAGCCACCTCATTGATGTCGCCCACCTGGCCCAGGATCGACTTGAGCTTCGGGTCGATTCCGGTCCTGGCGGTCCGCTCGATCACGGCGAGCTGACCTGACAGCGGCTTGGCCGCCGTCAGGATGTTGCCCGAGACACCCACGATCTTGCGTGCCTCGTCGATGAACACGGCGTCCTTGCCGATGTCCTCGACGACGGGATTGATGCCGGTCTTGGCGGTGTTGACGCTGCGATCGATCGATCGCGCGGCGAGCAATGTGCCGGTGAGGAACATCACCGACAGCAGCGCCCACGCGATCAGGACGACGAGCACCAACGGCGCCATACCCCGGGCACCACTGAGAATGCTACGCATGGCTGCGTCCTCTCTCTGGTGTCCGACCCGTTAGCACTTGGCCGGCGGGAGGAGGCTGAGTAGCGTCGAGTTGCAGGCGCTCTCCAGGTGGGCTTCGGTCGCCCTCAGACCAAGGTTGGTCTGGAACAGGCCGCCGTCGCCATGGACGGCGTTGCCGCCCTCCGCGCCCACGAGATCCGCATTGATGCTCGTGACCTGCGGCGGCACCGCGGCCGTACCTGCGCTGCTCGCGCTCCGGGCAGCCCGGAGCTCGGCGTTGATCGCCTTGACCCGTGAGCTGACGCTCACCAGCACGCCGGACGTGTTCCGCAGCGAGCCGCGGATCGTGACCAGGATGTTGGTGGTGTCGATCAGGGAGCCAGAGGTGTTCTGCAGCGAGCTCGTGATCGTCGTCAGGTCACCGGAGGTGTTCACCAGCGACCCTGAGGTATCTATCAGCGAACTCGATGTGTTGCCGAGCGCGGCGTTGATCCGACCTGCCGACTGATCGATCGACGTCAGGGAGCTCAGGATGGCGAGCGCCTGGTTCGGAATCGGCTTCAGCGCCTTGTCGATCTGCGTCAGGTTGTCGTTGATGTCGGCGATGTACCCCGGCAGCGGCTTCGCCTCACCGCCGACGTCGACGAGCGTCTTGTCGGTGGTCCCGAGGGCATCGTCGATGCTGCTCAGCGCGCTCGTGATACCGAGCAGGAACGCGACGACGACGACGACGACGAGGATCAGGATCGTGCCGAAGATCCATGTCCACCTTGTGTCTGTTGCTACGCGTGGCACAGGGACCTCCCGAACACTGCTTCGTTACTGGTCATGTGGTCGTGGTTGCTCATGGTCGACCTCATGGCTTCACGTTGTTGCACTGGCCGGCAGCGCTGTCGGCGCCCGGCAGCTTCTCGTCGATGCACGCCGCGGTGTCGAGGATCTGCCTTGCGACCTCGAGGATGTTCTCGGAGTCGATGCGGATCGCGTCCGCAACGCCCACCGTCGCATCCAGACCGCCGACGATCTTCGACGCGTCGCCGTCGATCAGCCGAGCCACGCCCAGGATGCCTGCTCCGGGGCCTGCGGTCGTGTTGATCGTCCGGGCCGTGTTATTGATCGTCCCGGCGACGGCGAGGATCCCGCCGGCCACCTCGTTGATCGCGCCGGCCGTGCCGTTGATCGTCCCGGCGACCGAGTTGATCGCGCCGGCCGTGCCGTTGATCGTCGTGGCGCTGTTGTTGATCGTGCCCGCGGTCGACAGGATCGTGCCCGCGAGACCGTCGATCGAAGCCGCTGAGCGGTCGATCGACCTGGCCTTGCCGACGATCTTGTCGAGCCTCGGCGCCAACGGACGAGCGGTCCTGAGGATCGACTGCGCGGTCGCGGTCGTCCGCCGGAGCTGGACGATCGAGTCCGTCGAAGTGTTGATGCCCTGACCCGTTGTGCGAATGCTCTTCGCTTTTTCGTCGATGCTGCGGGCCGTGTTGACGGTCTTCGCGAGGAGGCCCGCCGCGATGATGACCGACACTGCAACGAGCACGAGGATGATCAGGTTCGTGCCCTGAACACCGGCGCCGCCTGCCGTTTGGCGTGGCTGGCCGCCCCCGCCGCCTGCACGGCTCTTGGCAGCTTGTCGCTGCGCTTGCTGCTGGGGAGTACGCGTGCGCTTTAGTGTCGGCACGGCACGCTCCCCCGGTATGGCGCCAATGCGCCGGGCCGTCTAAGCACTGTGGCCTCCCTCTTTTTTCTGCCCCTGTCCGGCCACGGCATCGGCCCCGTCCGGATAGTTGCTCGCTCCCTAGTGGTTCAAACTCTCCGGGTCTCGGCCTGTCACCCTCTACCCCGACCCAGCCGATTTCCGCCCGCGACACTAGTACAACGCGCCCCGCAATGTCTAGCCGCCCGCAGACGCTTCTGTACGAGTACCCCCTAAAACCCTGTATTTGCTGGGGATACTGACATTCGCGGCGGACAAATCTCTCCCGCCCATAACGGCGACATAAGGGCCAGATAAGGCCGGTCCGCGGCGCCCGCCGGCGCCGGAGGGCGCTCAGCGCCCTTCTGGAGTACGGTGCGAGCGATGGCGGTCGACGCGGATCTGGCCCGGCACGTCCTGCCGAAGAACTTCCTGCGCCCATGCCTGCTGCTGTTGTTGCACGAGAGCCCGGCGCATGGCTACGAGCTCCGCGAGCGTCTGCGACCGCTCGGATTCAACCGTGACGATCCCGGCCGCTTGTACCGCGCGCTGCGCTCGCTCGAGGCCGCCGGACTGGTCCGGTCAGCCTGGCAGTCGTCCAGCGGCGGGCCGGACCGTCGGACCTACCAGCTCACGCGCGCGGGCGAGGAGCGCCTGTACGACGCCGCCGCCGAACTGCGGTCGATGTACACGATCCTCGACAGCTTCCTCGCGCGCTGCGACGAGAGCGTCGACGCCAAGCCGCGGACGGCGCGCAAGTCGCGCTGAGCACTCAGGCGCCGCTTCGGGTCCCGCGCGCGCGGGAGGGCGGGTTTCGCCCTACGGTCGCCGGAACCGACCTCCGGGCGACCGGGGTGCATCTCGACGATGGCTGGCACTGCCGCTGTATCGTCTCCGTGACCGACTGGCCAGTCAGCCAAATAGCCGAGGAGACGGCGCGTGGACCTCAACGACACTCCCGACCAGGCTCGATATCGCGCGCAGGCGCGCGCCTGGCTCGAGGAGCACAAGGACGAGGCGCCGCCGGTCCAGGGCGATGACGAGCAGACGATCATCGCGGGACGCAAGGCGTGGCAGGGAACGCTGGCGAAGGCCGGCCTCGCGGGCGTGACCTGGCCGGCCGACGTCGGCGGCCAGGGACTCGGCCCCGTCGAGCAGGTCATCGTCAACCAGGAGATCGCGCGCGCGGGCGTGCCCGGCGTCCTCGACGTCATCGGCGTCGGGATGCTCGGCCCGACGATCATCGCCCACGGAACCGACGAGCAGAAGGCGCGCTACCTCGGACCGATGCTGCACGGCGACGAGGTCTGGTGCCAGCTCTTCTCCGAACCGGCGGCCGGCTCTGACCTCGCTGCGGTGCAGGCCCGGGCGGCGCGCCAGGACGACGGGTCGTGGCGGCTGTCAGGCCAGAAGGTGTGGACGACGAACGCCCACTTCGCCGCCCACGGGCTGCTGCTCGCGCGCACCGACGCCGACGTGCCCAAGCACAAGGGCCTGACGATGTTCATCGTCCCGATGGACGCGCCCGGCGTGACGATCCGCGGGCTGCGCCAGATCTCGGGCGAGGCCGAGTTCAACGAGGTCTTCTTCGACGACGTCCCGCTCGATGCCGACGCGGTCTGCGGCCCGCTCGGCGGCGGCTGGGGGACGGCGCTGACGACGCTCATGTTCGAGCGCCTGACGATCGGCCTGGGCTCGGAGGCGCTCGGCTACCGCACGGAGCGCTTCGCCACGGCGATCGCGGCCGACGAGCATGCGAGCGCCGACCCGGAGGTGCGGCGGCGCCTCGGCGAGCTGTCGCTCGAGCTGCTCGCCGTGAAGTTCACGGGCTACCGCACGCTGAGCGCGCTGCAGCACGGACAGATTCCCGGCCCCGAATCCGGACTGGCGAAGGTCACGACGGTCAAGGCCGCGATCGAGGCCGGCGACCTCATCGCCGATGTCCTCGGCCCCGACGCCCTCATCGAGGACAGCGAGTGGGCGTACATGATCTCGTTCCTGCCGGGGCTGAAATCGGCCGGCGGCACCGAGGAGATCCTGCGCAACACGATCGGCGAGCGCGTGCTGGGGCTGCCGCCCGAGCCGCGCCTCGACAAGGGCATCCCGTTCTCCGAGCTGCGCGCGAAGGAGCGCGCGGCGGTGTCGTCGTGAACCTCGAGCTCACCGACGAGCAGACCTTCCTGCGCGAGGCGGCGCGCAACGCGCTGTCGCGCGTGCCGACCGTCGCCGCGGCGCGCGACGCGCTCGAGGAGCCGGCGGTGCTGCCCGACCTGTGGCCGACCGCCTGCGAGGCCGGCTGGACGGGCCTGCTCGTCAGCGAGGAGCAGGGCGGCGCCGGCCTCGGCGCCTTCGATGCGGCGCTCGTGATGATGGAGGCCGGCCGCGTCCTCGCCGGCGTGCCGCTGCTCGGACACCTGCCGGCATCGGCGCTGGCCGACCGCGCCGGCGCCGGGGACATCGTCGCCGAGCTCGCCGAAGGCGCCCGCCGCGGGTGCTTCGTGCCGGCCCGGCCACCGGGCGACGTCACGACCGGCTGGACCGTCGAGCCGCGCAGCGGCTCGGTCCGAGCCCCCGCGCCCACCGTCGACGACGACGGGGCGCTACGCGGCACGGTCGCGTTCGTGCCGGACGCTCCCGGGGCCGACGGCTTCGTCGTCGCTGCTACAACGGTCGCTGGCACGCCG
>JBOGYT010000338.1:0-4174 GCA_050696955.1 Solirubrobacteraceae bacterium
CCTTCGAGCACGGCGATCCGCGGCTCGTCGACGGCGAGCGCCGACAGCTGGCGCACGACGCGCCGGCCGGTCGCGCTGCCGCCCGCGTGCACGACGCGCCGCAGCGAATGGCCGCCCTCGAGCCCGAGCGCGAGCACGCCGCGGCGGTCGGCGTCGAAATGCACGCCGAGGCGCTCGAGGTCGCTGACGCGCGCGGGCGCCTCGTCACACAGCACCCGCGCGGCCGAACCGCGGACCGCGTTGCGACCCGCCCGCTCGGTGTCGTGCAGGTGGCGTTCGGGCGAGTCGTCGACGGCCAGCGCGGCGGCGATCCCGCCCTGCGCCCAGTAGCTCGCCGTTTGTGCCAGCGGCGTCGCGGACACGAGCGCGACCGAGGCGCCCGCGCCGGCTGCGGTCAGCGCGGCGAAGAGTCCCGCGCCACCCGCGCCCACGACCGTCACGTCACACGAGAGCTCGGATTCTTCGTCCACGGGCGGGGTACCGTATCCGGATGTCCGCGCCGGTCCTGCTGCACCATCCCTCGTCGCTGGAGCACGAGACCGGCCCGCATCCCGAGTCGCCGCGCCGGATCGTGGCGATCGAGCGCGCGCTCGCCGAGCGCGACTGGCTCGGCTGGGAGGTGCGCGTCTCGCCGCCCGCGCTGCGCTCGAAGATCGAGGCGCTGCATCCGCCGCGCCACATCGACCGCATCGAGGCGCTGTGCGCGCGGGGCGGCGGGATGATCGACATGGACACCGTCGTCAGCCCCGGCTCGTGCGTCGCCGCCTACCACGCAGCTGGTGGAGCGATCGCGATGGTCGACGCGCTGCTGGGCGAGGGCGCGCCGGCGGGGGCGTCCCTGCACCGCCCGCCCGGCCACCACGCCGAGGCCACGCGAGCGATGGGGTTCTGCCTGTTCAACAACATCGCGATCTGCGCGCAGCACGCGCTCGACGCGCACGCCACGCAGCGCGTGATGATCGTCGACTGGGACGTCCACCACGGCAACGGCACGAACGCGCTGTTCTGCGAGCGCGACGACGTGCTGTTCTGCTCGATCCACCAGTCGCCGCTGTATCCCGGAACAGGGCCCGCCGCGGACGTCGGCCGCGGGCGGGGCGAGGGCTACACCGTGAACCTGCCGGTGCCGGGCGGCTCGGGCGACGCCGTCTGGACCTCGTTGCTCGAGCACGTCGTGCGGCCGGTCGGCCGCGCGTATACGCCCGACCTGGTGCTGCTGTCAGCCGGCTTCGACGCCCACGCCGATGACCCGCTCGCCGGCTGCGTCGTCACCGACGACGGCTACCGCGCGATGGCGGCGTCGGTGCGCGCGCTCGCGGACGAGCTCGGCGTGCCGCTGGGCCTCGTGCTGGAGGGCGGCTACGACCTCGGCGCGCTGGCGCGCTGCTTCGCGATCACGCTCGAGGTGGCGGGCGCGGAGGAGCCTCCGGCGCCGCCCGACGTCGACGTCCATCCGCTGGCCGAGCGGGCGGTGCAGCGGCTGGGGGAGAGCTACTGGCCCGCGCTGGCGGCGGGCTGAGGCTGCGCGTGCCGGGCAAGTGCCGTGGCGATCCGGGCGATCAGCGCGTGTGACTGCTTGGTGAGCTCGTACCAGGTGGTTCTGAGCACGAGGTACCCGGCGCGCGTGAGGATCGCGTCGCGGCGGCGATCGCGCTCGAACGCGGCGCGGCTGGCGTGGAATGTGTAGCTGTCGAATTCGAGGATCACCCGCTCGGGCCGCCAGACGGCGTCGACCTCGAGGCCTTCGACGACGTGGTTGAACGCCGGACGTGGGAGCTCGGCGGCGCGCAGGAGCGCGGCGAGGCGGCGCTCCGCTGCGGAGCGGGTGAACAGCGGCTCGGAGGCGAGCGCCCTGAGGGCAGGTGCCCCGGGCCGCCGCGGCGACCGGTCGAGCGTCGAGTCGATGTGGCGCTTGCTGACGAGGCGTTTGATCTGGGCGGCTTCGAGGGCGGCGGCGAACTCACGTGCCGGAAGCTGTGCCCCGATGTCGAGGAGCGTCCGGGCCGGGCTCGTGACCGGGATGCCGTGCAGGGTGCGCATGTCAGCGATGTGGAGCGCGCGCGCTTGATGGGTTCGAAGGCCACGATGTCGCACACGGGCGCCGCCGACGAGCGTGACGTGAACCGGGCCCTCGGCCGGCGGCCGGATCTCCCACACCGCGGCGGCATCGCCGTGACTGATCACGGCGTGCGCGCCGCCGGCAAATAGGGCGCCCGCGGCGCGGGCGCGAGTATCCGGCTCGCGGCGGCCGCAGAGGAACACCCTGCGGTGCAGCGGGCGCAGCAGCCCGCGCCGGACGCGGTGCTCGATCGCGCCGCGCCCCAGCCCGAGTGCCGTGAGTTGGTCCCACACGATCACGTCGTGCTGCTGGGCAGCGACGGCCAGGATCAACCGATCGACATGGAGAAGTGGCAAACCGTCCGCTTGAGCGATGACCTCTGCCACCACCGCATGACAGTCATGGAGAAGTGACCGCCGCAGTGGCGCATCGCCGCCAGCTGTCACTTCTCCATGCGCATGCACCGCGCCAGCATCCCGGCGACCTCGCCCACGACGGCAAGACGAGCGCGATTCGTTGCTCTTCAGTGATGCTCTTGTGACGAACCGGGCGCTGACGGCTACCGGCACGGCCGCGCGCGCAGCTTGCGGCGGTAGACCTGCATCGACGCCTTCTTGAAATCGCCGTGCGTCTGGGTCTTCAGCTTCTCGACGAGCTCGTGGTGGTACGGGCTCGACAGCGACTCGTTGTGGCCGAGGACGTTGCGCACGCCGATGTCGTGGCGGCAGCGCAGCCAGGCCGTGAGGCGCAGGGAGGCGGTGAGCTGGCGGCGGTTGCCGAGGATCTGCCGGTCGGAGCGCCCGACGTGCTCGATCCCGAACGAGCGGTCGTTGAGCCCGACGGTGTGACGGCAGCGGATCGCGAGCGGGACGAGCTGGTAGATGCGGCCGGTCTTGCCGATGACGAAGTGCGAGCAGACGCCCGGGAGCTCGTGGAGCTCGGGGTCGGGCTGGTTGGGGGCGAACGTGTTGTACGTGGCCTGCACGCTGTCGTTGACGGTGAAGTGCTCCACGATCACGCGCGGGTCGGTCAGCTTGTAGCCCGCGACGCCGTAGTGGCGCTTGGAGTACGCCGACATCTGCTGCTTGCGCGCGGCGCCGTACGGGATGAACTTGCGGATGATCGTGGGCTTGCGCGGCCGTGCGGCGGGCGCGGGGGCGGCGATCGGCACCTCGGCCGCGACGGGAGGCGCACGCGGGGGCGTGACCTCTCGCACGACCGTGCTCGTGCTCGTGGTCGCGGCGGGCGCGGCCGCCCGCTCTTCGTCCCCGCAGCTTGCGATCGCCAGCACGGCGCAGCACACGCCGATCAGGTTCCGGCGGCGCCACACGCCCACGGTCAGGGGTATCTCCGCGGAGTCGTCGCCGTGCGCGGCCGCTGACCGGATGGGGTCTGACCGGGCACCGTCGTCGGCGGCAGGTTGATGGTGGTACCCGGCTGCGTCGTTGGCCGCGTTGACGTCGTCGCCGGGGCCGGGGTAGTCGTCGTCGGGGTCGTCGCGATCGTCTGGACCGCAGGCGGTGCGGCCGGCGGTTGCGTCGCGATGACCGGCGCCGTGCTCGCGGGCGTGGTGGCGTCATCGCCGGTGAGCTCCACGAACGCGAAGGCCAGCAGCGCGCCCGCGATGAGGACGACGGCGGCGATCGCAACGGTCGGTAGCTGCCAGTTGGGGGTGGGCGCCAGGCGCGTGCGAGCGGGGGCGCCGCACTCCAGGCACCAGTCCTGATCGGGTGCGACGTCCGCCGAGCAGCGCGGGCAGCGCAGCGTCCCGGGGTCACGCGGCGGCGGCGTGCCTGGCGTCGCGGGTGGGGTCGGTGGCGTGGGTGGGGTGGATGACCCCGCATCTGGCGGCTGGGCGCTCACGGTCCGCCGGAGGCCCGCGGAGGCAAGTGAGTCTCCGAGTGCTGCCCGGCGGCGGGAATCTCGTCGGCTGGCGGCTCGGCGGACGGCACCGGATCGGCGGCCGGGCCGGCGGGCTTCGGCGCCGCGGCCCGCTTCGCCGTGGTCCTTCGCGTGGACGGCTTGCGCGTGGCGGGCGGCTCGTCAGCGGGCGGGGGTGCGGCCTGCGGTCCTTCCGCGGGCGGGGGCGTGGCCTGCGGCTCGTCGGCCGGCGGG
>JBOGYT010000339.1:0-6341 GCA_050696955.1 Solirubrobacteraceae bacterium
CCGCGGCCCGGCGCTCGTCGCGATCATGCACGGCCACAGCGACGATCTCAGCCGCGTCGCGTTCAGCCCCGACGGCCGCGCGCTCGCATCGGCGAGCGGCGACAAGACGCTCCGCCTGTGGGACGCCCGCACCCACAGGCAGGTCGGGGCGCCGTTCAGCGGCCACAGCGACGTCATCAACGGCGTCGCGTTCAGCCCCGACGGCCGCACGCTCGCGTCCGCCAGCTGGGACGACACGATCCGGCTCTGGGACGCCCGCACCCACGAGCAGCTCGGCGAGCCGCTGACGGGCCACCAGGACGTCGTCCGCGACGTCGCGTTCAGCCCCGACGGCCGCGTCCTCGCGTCGGTCGGCGACGACGCGACGATCCGGCTGTGGGACGCACGAACGCACGAACAGCGCGGCGCGGCGCTGCGCGGCCACACGGACATCGTCTACGGCGTGGCGTTCAGCCCCGACGGGCGCACGCTCGCCTCCACCAGCGAGGACGAGACGGTCCGCCTCTGGGACATCCGCACCCGCCGGCAGCGCGCGGTGCTGCGCGGCCACGGCGACATCGCCATCGGCGTGGCGTTCAGCCCCGACGGGCGCACGCTCGCATCCACCGACGACGGCGGCACGATCCGGCTGTGGAACGCCCGCACCCACGAACAGCTCGGCGAGCCGCTCACCGGTCACAGCGGCACGATCCGCAGCGTGGCGTTCAGCCCCGACGGGCGCACGCTCGCATCCGCCGGCGACGACGACACGGTGCGGCTGTGGAACGCCCGCACCCACGCGCAGCTCGGCGAGCAGCTCAGCGGCCACACCGACGCCGTCACGTCGGTGGAGTTCAGCCCCGACGGGCGCACGCTCGCATCCACCGGCAACGACGACACGGTCCGGCTGTGGGACGCGCGCACCCGCAGGTCGCACGACGCGTCGCTGACCGGCCACGACGACGACGTCCGCGACGTTGCGTTCGGCCGCGACGGGCGCGTGCTGGCGTCCGCCAGCTGGGACGACACGGTGCGGCTGTGGGACGTGCGCACCCGCAGGCAGCTCGATGCGCTCGCAGGCCACACCGAAGACGTCACCTCCGTGGCGTTCAGCCCCGACGGGCGCACGCTCGCATCCGCCGGCAACGACGACACGGTCCGGCTGTGGGACGCGCGCACCCGCAGGCAGCTCGGCGAGCCGCTCAGCGGCCACACCAGCGCCGTCAACGGCGTGGCGTTCAGCCCCGACGGGCGCACGCTCGCATCGGTCGGCAACGACGACACGGTCCGGCTGTGGGACGTGCGCACCCGCAGGCAGCTCGGCGAGCCGCTGAACGGCCACACGGACAGCGTCTACGGCGTCGCATGGAGCCCCGACGGGCACACGCTGGCATCCGCCGGCGGCGACAGCACGGTTTGGTTGTGGGACGTTCGCGCGCACGAGCCGGACGGAGCGCCGCTCAGCGGCCACCAGAGCAGCGTCGTCAGCGTTTCGTTCAGCCCCGACGGGCGCACGCTGGCATCCTCCGGCGCAGACGAAACGGTCAGGTTGTGGGACGCACGCACCCACAAGCCGCTGGGTGCGGCGCTGACCGGCCACACGGACACCGTCTTCAGCGTCGCCTTCAGCCCCGACGGGCGCACGCTCGCATCGGGCGACGCGGACGCGACGATCCGGTTGCGGGAGGGCCTCTTCTGGCGCAGCCTCGCCGAGCTCCAGGCCGAGGTCTGCGGGCTCGTCGGCAGCGGTCTGAGCGGCGCCGAGTGGGCGCGCTACGTCACCGGCGACATCGCCCACCGCCGCAGCTGTCCGTAGGCGCCGCCCGTCAGCGGGCGGGCGAGGCCGAGCGCGGATCGCGCGGCCCGTCCGCCACGATGTCGCGTCCGGTCGGGTGCAGCTGCTCGTCGAGCTCGAGCTGCCAGAAGTAGCGCGTGAACGTGTGGCCGTGGGCGAAGTCGCCGACGTGCGGCGCGATCGTCTCGCCGCGCGCCATCCGCACGATCAGCTCGGGGTACGTGTGCCCCGGCCGGGCCGCGTACATCGGCGCCGGGAACGCGCCGCCGAAGCGCGTGTTCACGTCGGTGATCCCGAGCCCGATCTCGGGGTCGCGGAATGCCTGCACCGTGCACGGGCCGCGCACGCCGAGCGCCTCGCCGACCGCGCGGCCGAGCTCGATGAGCTCCTCGTCGTGGATGACGGTGCCCTTGATCGACTCGCCCCCGCGCGACTCGATCATCGTGCGCGGGATCGCGTTCAGGCAGCGCCCATCGAGGTCGCACAGCAGGTCGATCGAGAACTCCGGACCGCCCATGAGCCGCTGCACCATCACCGGCTCCTTGACGTAGGCGATGAAGAACTCCATCTCCGCGCGGTCGGCGGCGGGATGGATCGAGCGCGCGCCCGAGCCGCGCCGCGGCTTGACCATGACCGGGAAGAAGTCGATCCCGCCCGCCTCCTCGCCGGGCAGGACGGTCGGCGGCGACGGCAGGCCATGGGAGAGCAGCAGCCCGTGCGCCTCGTACTTGTCGAACGTCGCGCGCGCGATCTCGACCGAGGGAACGAACGCCGGCAGCCGGTCGCCGGCGGACGCGAGCACCTCGATGTCGAGGTCGGTCAGCGGGACGACCGCGCCGACGTCATGCTCGGCGACGATCTCCTCGAGGAACGGGATGTAGCCCGGATCGTCGATGCGCGGCGGCGTGACACGCCGGTCCGCGGCGTACTGCGCGGGCGCGAGCGGGTTGGGGTCGGCGGCGATGGTGAACGCGTGCTCGGCGAACGCGTTGACGATGTCGTAGCGCTTGCCGACGCCCGTGAGCAGGACCGCGGTCACTCGCCGTGGAAGCGGTCGACCGTGTCAGCGCGCAGCCCGAGCCGCAGGGTCTCGAGCGAGAGGACCTCCGCTGGCGGCACGTTGCCGATGTTGACCTCCGCGCCGTAGCGCTCGATGAGCCACACCTGCTGATGCTTGCGCGGCGCCTCGAAGATGAGCTTCGAGCGATCGATCTCGTGGACGATCTCGTCGATGAGGCCGGTGCGCGCCTCTCCGTCGGGCCGGTACAGGCCGGCGTTGCCGGTCGCGCGCCCCTCGCAGACGACCATCGCCGCCCCGGCGGCGAGCGCGTCGCGGATGAGTGCCACCCAGCGGTAGGGCGCCATGAGCGCATCGGGATCCTTCTCCCCGACCTCGGCGTAGACGGTGAACCGCGGCGCGAGCCGCTCGATGAGCGCGAGCTTGTCGGCGTCCGGGATCGGGACGACCCCGCTCGACACCTCGACGCGCTCGATGCCGAGCTCCTCGATCCAGTCGCACAGCTCGTCGATCCGCGCGTAGCGCCAGGCGAGCTCGGTGAGCGTCCCGCCGAGCATGACGGGGACGTCGTGCTCGCGGTAGGCGTCGAGCTTCGCGGCAAGATCAGCCGTCACGTACGCCGAGCCCCAGCCCAGCCGCACGGTGTCGATATGCGCGGCCGCCTGGCGCAGCAGCCCGCCGACCTCGGCGGTGCTCAACCCCGTGTCGATGACGTGCGTGAGCCCCGTGTCGCGCGGCTTGCTGGGACGTTGTGGCAGCGGGAGGAAGTCGGGCGGCACCGGCGCGGAGGCTACCGCGCAGGGTTCGGCCCCCCGCTCGCCGCCGGCGGCCGGGCTCAGCCGGTGACGCGTGCGACCTCGGCGAGCGACGTCTCGCCGGAGCGGACCTTCAACAGACCGTCCTCGCGCAGCGTGCGCATCCCCTGGGAGATCGCCAGGCGCCCGATCTCGCCCGCGGGCGCGCGCTTGACGATCAGCGTGCGGATCTCGTCGGTGACGGTCATGACCTCGAACAGCCCGATGCGGCCGCGGTAGCCCTGCTGACGGCAGCGCGCGCAGCCGACCGGCTCGTAGACCTCGACCTTCATGTTCTTGCGCAGGCCGACCAGCGCGCCGTTGACCATCACGGCCTTGCGGCAGCTCGTGCACAGGCGGCGCGCGAGGCGCTGCGCCACGACGCAGTCGATCGCCGACGCCACGAGGTACGGCTCGACCCCCATGTCGACGAGCCGCGCCGGCGCCGCCGGGGCGTTGTTCGTGTGCAGCGTGGAGAGCACGAGATGGCCGGTGAGGGCGGCCTCGATCGCGATCCGCGCGCTCTCCCGGTCGCGCATCTCGCCGACCATGATGATGTCCGGATCGGCTCGCACGATGGCGCGCAGGCCGTTCGAGAAGGTCAGGCCCGCCCGCTCGTGGACCTGCATCTGCTTGACCGCGGGCAGCCGGTACTCGACCGGGTCCTCGATCGTCATCAGCGTCTTCTCCGGCGACGCGACGACGGCGACCGCCGCGTACAGCGAGGTCGACTTGCCCGAGCCGGTGGGACCGGTGGCGAGGAGCGCTCCGTGCGAGCTCGCGAGCGCGAGCTCGACCTTCGCGCGGTCGTCCTCGTCCATGCCGAGCTCGCCGAGCGACAGCGGCTTCTCGCCGGGATCGAGGACGCGCAGGACCGCCGACTCGCCGGCGACGAGCGGCACGATCGTGACGCGGATGTCGACGCGGCGCCCCGCGAGGGTCAGGCTCGTGCGGCCGTCCTGGGGCAGGCGGCGCTCGGAGATGTCGAGGTCGCTGAGGATCTTGATGCGAGAGATGACGCGCGCGGCCTGGCGTCGCGGGATACGGGCGGCGTCGCTCATGAGGCCGTCGATGCGATAGCGCACGAGCAGGTCGCCGTCGTCGGGATCGAAGTGCACGTCGGAGGCACCCTGCTCGATCCCCTGGGCGACGATCGAGCGCACGAGCTTGACGGTCGGCGAGTCGTCGGCCCCCGCCTCGAGCATGTCCTCGGACTCGAGGTCGTCCTCCTCGGCCACCTCCTCCTCGCCCTCGAAGACGTCGTCCTCGATCCGGTTGAGGTGCGTCAGCAGCGCGTCCAGGTCGAGGGGCGAGACGACGACCGGCTCGACGCGCAGATCGGTCAGCATCGCCATGTCGTCGAGCGCCAGCACGTTCGTGGGATTGGCCATCGCGACGAGCAGCGTCTCCTTGTCGCGGAAGCCGATCGGCACTGCGTTGAGGCGGCGCACGGCGTTGACCGGGACGAGGTGCATCGCGGCCAGGTCGGGATCGAGCTCGGCGAGGCTCACGTACTGCAACCCGAACCGCTCGGCGACCGCCCGCGCGAGCTGATCGGTGTTCAGCGCGCCGGTGTCGAGCAGGACCTGGCCGAGCTGGCGGCCGGAGGCGCGCGCGACGTGGACGGCATCCTCGACGGCCTCGCGGCCGCAGAACCCGAGGCCGACGATGACGTCGCCGAGCAGCCGGCCGGTCCGGGAGCGGGACGCCGACTCGTGGAGGTGCGGGAGCGATGCCATCGAGGACTTATCGGCATGTTCGCCGGATCCTGGATGTGCGACGGACGCCCCGCTTTCAGTCCGTCTCGCCGACCGGCCGCCGGCGCTCGGCGATGTAGGCGCGCAACCGCTCTTCAGCCTGCGCGGCCTGGCGTTCGAGCTCGCGCATCCGCGTGTCGCTCGACGGCCGCCCGCCGTATGTGCGCGCGCGGTACAGGTCGCGCTTCTGGCGCGTATAGCGCGCGAGCTCGGCGAGCTCCTCGGTGCGGTCGTAATCGTCTGCCAGAGACCGCTCACGCTACCGTGCACCGTCGTGCAGCTCGCCCCGGAAAGCCCCAACGTCGAGCTGCGCACCGGCTCCGACGGGGAGCCCATCGTCGTGCTCGCCTTTCCCTACGACGCGCACATCGTCGCGATCGTCCGCGGGATTCCCGGACGGCGCTTTGACTGGGACCGGCGCGAGTGGTGGGCGCCGGCGGGCGACTGGGCCGGCGTCCACGTCGGCGACATCCTCGAGCGCTTCCCAGAGCTCACCGCGAGTCCCGCGGTCGACGCGTGGCTGGCGAGCGTCAAGCGGCGCTGGATCGGCAGCGTCGGCACGGTGCGCCACGACGGGCGCGGCTGGTGGGTCCTGCATACGCGTGCGGGACCCGTTCCCGAGGCGCTCCAGGAGGGCGCGATCGCGCGCGCGGACGGGACGACGCTCGTGCCGCTCACGGCGGCCGGGGCCGATGCCCTGGCCGAGGAGCCGTCGGCGAAGATCGGCGCCGGCGCGCGGCGCTGCATCCAGGCCCTGCAGTGCGGCGAGGACCCGCCGCCGGCGCGCCTGACCGCCGCGCGGACGTTCGACGGCGAGCGGCTGCGGCTCGATGTCCTGTGGGATCCCGCGATCGGCGTCGCGTTCTCCAAGCTGCCCGGCGCCGACGAGCGCAGCCGCACGATGGCGGTGGATCCGTGGATCTCAGAGCCGCTCGACGCGTTCCTCGCGCTGCACGGCGTCGCGGTCGACGGCCCCGGCGCGTACGTGCTCGACGCGC
>JBOGYT010000340.1:0-3413 GCA_050696955.1 Solirubrobacteraceae bacterium
GAGGAAGATCTCGCCGACGGTGCCGTCCTCGTACATGCCGGCCGTGATGTAGCCCTCGTGGCCGGCGATCGAGAACTTGTGCGTGATCGACTGGCGCTCGCGCGGCATGCGGTTGCGCTTCGGCCCGACCTTCTCGAGCGTCTCCTTGCGGGCGAGCGCCACGGCGTCGGCGATCAGTTCGTCGACCTCCTCCTGTGAGAACCCACCGGCCGCCGGCTCGCTCTTGCCCTGCTGCGCGTCGGTGCGCAGCGCCTGCGCGGTCTTCGAGCCGTCGCGGTAGATCGCGAGCGCCTTGATGCCCAGGTTCCAGGCCTGCAGGTACGCGTCGGCGATGTCCTCGACCGTCGCCTCGAACGGCAGGTTCACCGTGTTGTGGTTGACGATCCCGTTTGCAACGAACGCATGGGTGACCGGCACCGAGACGTCGTACACCTCGCGTGCGGCAGCCTCGCTCACCTGGGTCACCGGGCTGAAGTGAAGGTTTCGCGCCACGACGTCCTCGAGCCATTCCGGAAGCACGACATCCGGCATCTGTGCGAGCCGCACGACGGATTCGCGCGAGACCTGCTTCGTGCGTGGGTCGACGAGATGGCGATGGCGGCCGCGCACGCTCGTCCCGGCACCGCCACGGCCGCTGCGGCCCATTGGGAGCAACTCGTAGAGCTCGGATCCAGTGATACCCGGGATGACGTCGGCGCTGCTCTGCGCGAAGCGGCGGGCGCTGATGGCGTTCGCAGCGTGCTGCTTGTGCGGCTCGACGAAGCTGATCATCGATACTAGGCGCTGCGTCTCGCGGCCACAGCAGTAGACCTCGTCGAAGGACTTGTCGTACTTGGCGTTGTACTTGCGAACGCGGCCGTGGACGACACCGAGGTTCGTGAGGACGGCTTGCAGGTCATCGAGCAACCGCGGTGCGTCCAGGCAGATCGCCCATTTCCCCATTCCCCCGGTCGTGAGATAGGCATCCAGGCACAGCCCTTCCAGGAACGCGAGCACCATGCTGCGCGGCGAGCGCAAGATCGCGTCGGGGATGCGCTTCTCGCTGGCACGCCCGCCGCAGCCGAGGTAGTCGAGGAACTCGACCAGGCGCTTGGAGGACAGCTCAAGTGACGGGCACTTGCCGCGATGGCGCGCCACGCGCGGCATGAAGCCAAAGAGATCCTGAGTGTCTGCGACGAGGCGTGAGATGACCTGCTCGTCCATGTTCGCGATGCGGACCGTGTGAATGGTTCGCGCGATGTGCCCCTCCGCCACATACGCCCCGAGGAAGAACGCGAGCTGCTCGGTCATCCGTTCCGGCACCGTGATGGCTTTCTGGCTGCCGTAGGCGGGCAGCGCGACGAAGTCGGCAAACGATGCCGGCGTCGCGGACCACATGTCGTCGCCGTACTGCGTTGCGACGAACTCGCCCGCCTGCAGCTCATCGAGCCGGCGCCAGACAAGGCCCCCATCGCCGCATGTCAAAAGGCGATGGTTGTCGGTTCCGACGATCTTGTGCCCGGAGCGCATCTCGACCTCGCGCACAGGTCGCGTTCCCCCGTAGTAGAAGGCGTCGGTGCTGCGCTGACCGTCGAGCGACGCGATCTTCAACTCCATGTCCCGGAAGCTGTCCGGACGCTCTCCGTTGTGCAATGCACCGATTCGGACGAGCCCGCGCTCGCTGGCGACGAGTGTGTCGCCAGCCACGCACTTCGAGATCGCGCCAGAGATGAACGGCTGGACCGCGCCCATCATCTTGATGTGGCCCATGTGCGAGATCGCCCGCTCGCCGACCGCCACGTCGAACACCGACATGTGCTCGGGCGCCAGGGCGGGCGCGCCGACGATCGTCGCCTTGTCGTTGACGTACGCCTCGATCTGCTCGATCTGCTCGTCGGTGTAGCCGAGCGTCTCGAGCGCCATCGGGATCGTGCGGTTGACGATCGTCATCTGCCCGCCGCCGACGAGCTCCTTGAACTTCACGAGCGAGAAGTCGGGCTCGACGCCGGTGGTGTCACAGTCGAGGAGAAAACTTATGGTCCCCGTCGGAGCCAAGACACTGGCTTGTGCGTTGCGGTAACCGTGTACCTCCCCGGCCTCGACCGCCCGATCCCACGTGACCCGTGCGGCCTCGAGCAGCGGCGTGTCTGAGCACGTCGAGTCCGGGATCGCGCGCGACGCCGAGCGGTGCATGCGCATGACGCGATTGTGCGCATCGCGGTTCTCCCCGTAGCGCTCGTACGGACCGATAGCTGCGGCGATTCGGGCCGAGCCAAGGTACGCCCGCCCGGTCATCAGCGACGTGATCGCCGCCGCGGTGCCGCGACCCTCGTCGGAGTCGTAGGCCATGCCGTTGGACATGAGGTACGCGCCGAGGTTCGCGTAGCCGAGCCCGAGCTGGCGGAACGCGCGTGCGTTGACGCCGATCTCCTCGGTCGGGTAGCTCGACGGCCCGACGATGATCTCCTGCGCGAGGAACATGATGTCGACGGCGTGCTCGAAGGAGTCGACGTCGAACGAGCCATCCGGCCGGCGGAACTTCATGAGGTTCAGCGAGGCGAGGTTGCAGGCCGAGTTGTCGACGTGCATGTATTCGCTGTTGTGAACGACCAACGCTCCTTCGTGGCCGCCGATTGAGAAGTTGTGCAGCTCGGCGATCTCGAGGTCGTAGACCTCGGTCGGCGCGACGTCCTCGAACTGGACGTCGACGATGAGCGTCTCCGTCACGGTCAACACGAGCTCAGGCGTTGTTCCGTCGCCGGGATCGACGATCCGGTCGGCGATCGATTGGACGCGGCGGCCCGCGAGGTCGCGCGACTGGACCCAGTCGCCTTCGACGGTCATGAAGCGGTGCTCTGGCGTGCACGAGAAGCGCTCACCGTGCTCCGTCGCAACGTGGCACAGCTGCGTCGTCAGACCCGACGAGAACGCCCGTGCGATGGGCACGTGCAGTGGCTCGGCGCCGGCCGCGACGCTCGCGACGTAGGGAAGCGGCTCGCCGGCGGCGGCTTGGCGGACGAGCTCGGCGATGGCGATCGGGCCGCTCGTTGTGTTGACAAGCGTCGCGCCGACGAAGCAGCACGGGTTGGACGCGTTGATCCGCCCCGACACCGGTGACGTGTGCCAGTCGTTGATCGTCGTGTCGTACTGCACGCCCGGGTCGGCGCACTGCCATGCCGCCTCGGCGATCTCGCGCATGAGCTCGCGCGCGGGAATCGGATCGCCGATCGGCTCGCCGGTCGTGCGCGCGAGAAGCCGCCAGTCCGCGCCTGTCTCGACCGCCTGCATGAACTCGTCCGTCAGGCGGACCGAGTTGTTGGCGTTCTGGTACTGGATCGAGATGAAGCCCTCGCCGTCGATCGACATGTCGAAGCCGGCGTCGCGCAGCGCGTTGGCCTTCTTCTCCTCCTTGGCCTTGCACCAGATGAACTCGC
>JBOGYT010000341.1:0-9886 GCA_050696955.1 Solirubrobacteraceae bacterium
CAGGCGCCCGCCAGCCCGGCGAGTGCGACCGCGACGCTCACGCCGCCTGCGAGAGCCGCGCGGCAAGGGCGTCACCGACGGGCGAGCGCCACGTCGGGCGCCCGTCGCGCAGCGCGTAGAGCTCCCGCGTGCCCGGCCCGCCGGCAACCCGCACGACCTCTGAGACCGCGACGACCCCGCGCGTGCCGTCGGCGAGCCGCGCCTGGTGGACCACGAGGTCGAGCGCGGACGCGACCTGCTCGCGGATCGCCTCGTGCGGCAGGCCGAGCCCGGCCATGAGCGCGAGCGTCTCGACGCGCCGCAGCGCCTCCTCGGGCGAGCCCGCGTGGACGGTCGACAGCGAGCCGTCGTGGCCGCTCGACATCGCGCTGAGCATGTCGAGGGCCTCGGCTCCGCGCACCTCGCCGACGACGATCCGGTCGGGGCGCATCCGCAGCGCGTTGCGCACGAGCCGGCGGACGGTCACCTCGCCGCGCCCCTCCAGCGAGGCGGGCCGCGCCTCGAGCCGCACCACGTGCGCGTGGCGCAGGCGCAGCTCGGCAGCGTCCTCGACCGTGACGATCCGCTCGTCGTCGGGGATGAACGCCGTCAGCGCGTTGAGCGTCGTCGTCTTCCCGGAGCCGGTGCCGCCGCTGATGAGCACGTTGCAGCGCGCCCGCACGGCGCTCGCCAGCAGGTCGCGCAGCGGCGCCGCCCACGTCCCGTTGGCGACGAGATCGTCGGGGCTGAACCCGCGCCGGCGGAAGCGGCGGATCGTCAGGACCGAGCCGTCGAGCGCGAGTGGCGCGACGACGACGTTCACGCGCGAGCCGTCCGGAAGGCGCGCGTCGCACAGCGGCTCGGCCTCGTCGACGCGCCGTCCGAGCGGCGCGAGGATCCGCTCGATCGCGTGGCGCAGGTCGGGCTCGCCGTCGAAGCGCGCGGCCGTCGGCTCGATGCGTCCCTCACGCTCGACCCACACCTGTCCCGGACCGTTGACCATCACCTCGTCGACGCTCGGATCGGCGAGCAGCGCCTCGAGCGGCCCGAGCCCGAACGACCGCTCGGCGACGCGCGCGACGAGGCGCGCGCGGGCCTCGTCGTCGAGCAGCCCGGCCTCACGGTCGACGAGGGCGCGGATGCGCTCGTGCATATCGCCGCCGCCGTCGCCGTCGCCCGCCTCGCCGAGCAGCCGGTCGCGCAGCGCTCCCGCGAGCGCATCGAGGGCCTCGTCGCCGTCCATGCCCTCTAGAGGGCGCGGCGGCGCGAACCTCGCCCCCGCGCGCGCGTGTGTGCGGCGCGGCTCGCCCGGTAACCGCACCCCGGGGACTAGCGGGCCTTCTCGGAACGTTGCGCCGCAAAATGCCGGGATGCCGGCGCCGGCTGGCCAGGACGCAGGGAGGACAAGGACGTCCCCTGACCGCGGTCGCGCTCATCGAGGCGCTCGCCGCCGACTACCTGAGCGCGAGCAGATCGCGCCGTCTGAGTAGAACATCCGTCGAGCGGCCCGCGCCGGGCGCCGCCGGCCGTCCAGATCAGGATCGGTCCACGGATTGGACGGATATCGCCGCAATCGGCCGTCCTGCGCGCCTGCGGACACCAATCGGAGTTGTTGCGCGCCAAGACGGCCGATCGTTCGCGGTTGAGACCGGGTTCTAGGCCCGCGCGGCCGATTTGAGCGATCGGGCCGAGACCGCCGATGCGCGAGTATGCGGTCCACTCGATCATTCAGCCGTTCGCGGCTGATCGTCGCAGGCGCGATCGCGCTTGTTTATGCGCTCGCCGTTCCGGCCGCCGGCCACGCCGCGGCACCGAACTGCCTCCTGCCGGCCGGGCAGAAGGCGGCCCCGACCCAGTCGCCGCTGCGCTTCGGCATCTACCCCGGCGGTCCCGTCGGATCGGTGAACCCCAAGGCGCCGCCGCGCCGGGAGAATCCGGCCAAGCGGCTGGCTGCGCTGAAGGCGCTGGCGGGCTCCAACCCGTTCGTGGCGCGGCTCTACAGCGGGTGGACGGGCGACCCGGTCGACAACACCTGGCTGGGTCGCGAGATCGCCGGCTACACCGCCGCGGGCATCCACATCGAGCTCGTCGTGCGCTACAAGCCCAGCGCGCCCAACGCCGCCGGCTCGCCGGCGGCGTTCGCGGACCACGTGCGCGCGATCGTCCGCCGCTACGGCCCGAACCCCGGGTTCGACTCGCTGCAGGTCACGAACGAGGCGAACCTCCCCGACGCTCCCGGCGCCGCCGACGGCGCGTTCGCCGGCGCGGCCGAGGCCGTCGTGCAGGGCGTCATCGCCGCCAAGGACGAGGCGCGCAAGGCGGGCCACGACAAGCTGCGGGTCGGCTTCAGCTGGGCCTACGACGAGCGGCCGCAGGCCAGCAGCGAGTTCTGGGGCGCGCTCGGGCGCATCGGCGGAGGCGCATTTGCCGACGCCGTGGACTGGGTCGGCCTGGACAGCTACCCGGGCACCTGGACCCCACAGCTGGCACTGACCAATCTCCTGCCCGCGCAAGCGGCCGCGGCGATGAAGGAGAGCGTCCGCGCGCTGCGCGACTGCTTCATGCCGCTCGCCGGACTCGGCAAGGCCACGAGCCTGCACATCGCCGAGAACGGGTTTCCGACCGGCCCCGGTCGCTCCGAGGCGCTGCAGGCGCAGGTGCTCGAAGCGATGGTCAAGGGCGTCGACGCGATCCGCTCGACGTACGGCGTCACCGACTACCGCTGGTTTGACCTGCGCGACAGCTCGACGGCCGACCCGAGCCTCGAGAGCCAGTACGGCATCACGCGCGACGACTACTCCCCCAAGCCCGCGTTCACGAGCTACCAGAACCTCATCGTCCAGTACGGCGGCGGCGGCGGCGCGGTCGCGAAGGCCCGCAACTGCCGGCCATCGCGCGTGAAGATCACCGTGCCGCGCGGCAAGCGCCGCGGGCGCGTCAAGTCGCTCGTCGTGAGGGTCGGCAACAAGACGCTCGCGCGCATGCGCAGCTCACAGGTCAAGCGCGCCGTCCGGATCAGCCTGCGCAGCGGTCGCAGGGTCGTCCGGCTCAAGCTGACAACCCAGCACGACGGCCGCCGCCACACCAGCGTCAAACGACGGACGTACCGGATCTGCTGATGGCGCCGCTCGTCGAATTCCGCGTTGGCGACGGCGCCACCGCCGATTCGCCCGCCGTCCTGGCGGGCCCGGGCACACCCGAGGCGCCGCGTGCGCCCGACGAGCGCCGCCGGGGGCGCCGCCGGTACCGGCACAACCGCTACCTGCGCGACCTCCTCACCACCCCGCAGCGGCTCACGCTGCTGGGCCTCGTCCTCGTGTGGGCGCTCAGCACGGTGTGGGCGATCCGCTGGTGGCTCGAGCCGCAGCACTGGACGTCCACGACCCGGCTGGTGCTCAACTCCGTGCCGCTCGGCATCGAGCTGGTCGTCCTGCCGGTCTGGCTGTACTCGTGGCTGTGGCGCATGAAGCGCCCGAACCCCGCGCTGGACGTCCCGCGGCTGCGGACCGCGATGATCGTCACCAAGGCGCCCAGCGAGCCGTGGAAGGTCGTGCGCACGACGCTCGAGGCGATGCTCGCGCAGGACTTCCCCTACCCCTACGACGTCTGGCTCGCCGACGAGCGCGTCACGCGCGCGACCCGCAGGTGGTGCGAGAAGCGCGGCGTGCGGATCTCCACGCGCGAGGGAGTGGACGCGTACCACCAGCCAACGTGGCCGCGCCGGACGCGCTGCAAGGAGGGCAACCTCGCGTTCTTCTACGACACGTGGGGATATCGCAACTACGACGTCGTGGCGCAGCTCGACGCCGACCACGTGCCCGAGCGCGACTACCTGCGACACATGATCACGCCGTTCGTGGACGAGAACGTCGGGTACGTCGCCGCGCCCAGCATCTGCGACCGCAACGCCGATCGCTCGTGGTCGGCCCGCGGGCGCCTGCACGCCGAGGCCGTGCTGCACGGGCCGATGCAGGCGGGCCACAGCGGCGGCTACGCGCCGAGCTGCATCGGCTCGCACTACGCCGTGCGCACCGCGGCGCTCCAGCAGATCGGCGGCATCGGGCCCGAGCTCGCGGAGGACTTCACGACGACGCTCATGATGAGCTCACATGGCTGGCACGGCGTCTTCGCCATCGACGCCGAGGCGCACGGCGACGGCCCCGAGTGCCTGGAGGATTGCCTCACGCAGGAGTACCAGTGGTCGCGCAGCATGATGAACGTCCTGCTCGGCATCAACGGCGGCTACTGGTCGGGGCTGAGCGTCCGCGCGAAGCTGCGGCTCGGCTTCTGCCAGGTCTGGTATCCGCTCTTCGGGCTGCTCATGCTCCTGTCGGTCGTCGTGCCGCTCGCGGCCGTCCTCACCCGTACGCCCCTCATGCAGGTGCGCCTCGGCGACTTCTACCGGCACGTGGGACCGGAGATCCTGGCGCTCATCGCGACCGTGCTGTGGCTGCGCACCCTGAACTGCCTGCGGCCGCGGACGGCCAAGGCGGTGTCGTGGGAGATGGTGCTCTTCCAGCTCATCCGCTGGCCGTGGGCGCTGCTGGGCTGCCTGCACGCCGTTGCCGCCCGGATCGCCCGACGCGAGTTCGCCTACAAGGTCACGCCGAAGGGCCGCACCGGCGTGCTGCCGCTTCCGGGCAAGGTCATCGCGCCCTATCTCTTCCTCGCCACGGTGTCCGCGGCCCCGACGCTGGTGAACTTCGATGCGGGCGCCGCGAGTGGCTACCGGACGCTCGCGCTCATCAACGCCGGGCTGTACCTCTTCGCGGCCGTCGCGATCGTCGCGATGCACGTGCGCGAGCACCCGTCCGAGACCCGCCGGGCCGTGCTGCGCTCGGTCGCTCCCAAGGCGCTCGCCACGGCGGCGTGCGCGACGCTCCTGCTGGCCGGCCTGGCGCTGCAGAGCTTCGGCGGTCACGGCGCGGAGCCCGCCGTCGCCAGCTCGTCGACGCCCTGGCGGGGCCTGCCGGCCGCTCCCGGTGCCCCCGTGCTCGGCGTCACGACGTTGTCGCTGGCCGAGAACCAGACGACGCCCTGGCGACCGCGCGACCTCGGGGAGGTCAACGCCTTCGAGCAGGTCGCCCAGTCGCACGCCGGGATCGTCCAGTGGTTCGCCGACTGGCGCAGCAAGGTCGATCTCGAGCAGCTGCACGCCGTCTCGGCGCGCGGCAGCATCCCGCAGATCACGTGGGAGCCGTGGGACAGCACGCGCTTCTCGAGCAAGCAGCCGGCGTACTCGCTGGCGACGATCATCGCCGGGCGCCACGACGACTACATCCGCTCCTGGGCGCGCGACCTACGGGGGTACGGCGACCAGGTGCTGGTGCGATTCGCCCAGGAGATGAACGGCCTCGTCTACCCCTGGGCCGAAGCGAAGAACGGCAACCGCCCCGGCCAGTACGCGCGCGCGTGGCGCCACGTCCACGACATCTTCACCGCCGAGGGCGCGACGAACGTCCGCTGGGTCTGGTGCCCGGTGACGCGCGCCGTCGTGACCGAGCAATACCCGGGCGACCGCTACGTCGACATCCTCGCGCTGTCGGGCTTCAACGGCGGCACCGTGCTGCCGTGGGGCGGCTGGCGGACGTTCGCCGATGCGTTCAACGCGCCGCTGCAGTCGCTGCGGCGCCTCGCGCCGGACAAGCCCGTGCAGATCAGCGAGGTCGCGACGGCTGATGCCGGCGGCAGCAAGCCGCTGTGGATCAAGCAGATGTTCGACTACGTCCGGGCCCACACCTGGATCCGCTCCGTGCTGTGGTTCGAGCTTCCCAAGCAGACCGACTGGCGCGTCGCGACGTCGCCCGCGGCCCGGCAGGCCTTCGCCGCGGGCGTTGCCCGGATGCAGGGGTCGGCGACGTCGCCGTCCCCGTAACGCACCGGATTTCCTCCCTTCCTCCCACTTGAGCGGCCAGAGGCGGCTGTCTATGGTCGGCTATGCGCCGCCGACCCTGGTCTTTCAGCGCGTCGCGGTTCATGGGCGCGTGCGCGGTGGCGGTCGCATTAGGCCTGGCGTGGCCGGCGAGCGGGCAGGCGCTCGCGCCGAGCTGCCTGATGCCTGCCGGGCAGACGGTCGCGCCCGTGCAGTCACCGCTGCGGTTCGGCATCTACCCAGGTGGCCCGGCCGGCTCGGTGCACCCGACGGCGCGGCCGCGCCCCGAGAACCCGGCCAAGCGGCTCTCCGCGCTGCGCGCGCTGGCGGGCACGGCGCCGTTCGTCGCGCGCCTGTACAGCGCGTGGACCGGCGACCGCCGCGCCGACGACGTCAGCGGCTGGCTGGACGCCGAGATCGCCGGCTACACCGCGGCGGGCCTGCAGGTCGAGCTCGTCGTCCGCTACAAGCCGGCCGCTGCGGCTGACCCGAGCCTCGCGCCGGCGGCGTTCGCCGACCACGTCCGCACGATCGTTCGCCGCTACGGGCCCGACCCGCGCTTCGTCTCGCTGCAGGTCACCAACGAGGCGAACGCGCCCGGCGCGCCCGGCGCGGCCGACGGCGCCTTCAGCGGCGCCGCCCAAGCCGTCGTCGACGGCGTGATCGCCGCCAACGACCAGGCCCGCCGCGACGGCCACGGCCAGCTGGGCATCGGCTTCAGCTGGGCCTACGCCGAACGCCCGCACGCCAGCGGCGAGTTCTGGGCGATGCTCGGGCGGCTCGGCGGACGCACCTTCGCCCGCGCCGTGGACTGGGTCGGCCTGGACACCTACCCCGGCACCTGGTCACCGCAGATCGCGCTGTCGAACCTGCTGCCCGCGCAGGCGGCCGACGCGGTCAAGGACAGCGTGCGGGCGCTCCGCGACTGCTACATGCCGCTCGCCGGGCTCGGCCGGAGGACCGCGCTGCACATCGCCGAGAACGGCTTCCCCACCGGCCCCGGGCGCTCCGAGGCGCTCCAGGCGCACGCGCTCGCCGCGATGGTCGCGAGCATCGCCTCGATCCGTCGCACGTACGGGATCACCGACTACCGCTGGTTTGACCTGCGCGACAGCTCCACCGCCGCTCCGAACATGGAAAGCCAGTACGGCATCACGCGCGACGACTACACGCCCAAACCGGCCTACGAGGCGTACCGCCAGCTCATCGCCCACTACACCAGCGCCGGCACCTTCGCGCTCGCCGCCGGCGCCACCGCCGGCTGCCGCCCTTCGCCCGTCAAGGTCGCCATACCGCGCCGCACCTTCAGGCGCCTGACCGCCGTCGTCGTGCGCGCCGGCAACAAGACCCTCGGGCGCGTCCGCCGAACTCACATGAAAAAGCGCGCCGTCCGGATCAGCATGCGCTCGGGCCGCACCGTCCTCAAGCTCAAGCTCACGACGAGGACCGCCGGCCGCCGCCAGACGAGCGTCAAGCGGCGCACCTACCGGATCTGCTGAGCGTCAGGACGCGGCCGCGCGCTTCGCCCGCCCGACGGGCCGCCAGCACACGTCGAGGAAGTCCGCGATCTCGCCGGTGATGCGCTGCGGCGAGACGCGCAACTCGACGATGGAGTTCGCCTCGAGCAGGCGCGCGTCGGGCAGCTCCTCGGCGAGCATGCCCGCGTCGGAGAGCGGGTGGATGGGATCGCGCTTGTGGCCGATGACGAGCGCGGGCACGTCGAGCGTGCGCCGCTCGACGGAGGGCGGCGCGACGCGGCCGAAGAACAGGCCGCGCAGCACGGCCCCGCTCGGCGCCGGCTCCTGGCGGACCGTGTCGAGCGCGACGTCGCCGTAGAAGGGCAGGAGGCGGCGCGGCACCGCCCGGGCGGCGCGCGCCACGAGCCGCGCGAGCGGTCCGCCGACCGACAGCCAGACGAGCACTGGCGTGAACGCGACGACGCTCGCCATGAGCGCGCTGTCGAGCACCGGCATCTCGATGACGAGCCCGCGCAGCCGCTCGGGCGCGAGCGCGGCGGCTTCGAGCGCGGTGTTCGCGCCGAGCGACGTGCCGCCGATCACCGCCTCGTCGACGTCGAGGTGGTCGAGCAGCGCGATGACCTGCTCGCCGAACGTCGTGATCGAGTAGTGCCACGACTCTTCGGGCCGGTCCGACTCGCCGTGACCGAGGAGATCGATCGTGACGACCCGATGCCCGCGCTCGGCGAGGTCGCGCGCGAGCGGCTCGTGCATGCGCTGGGAGAGCAGCAGGCCGTGGATGAGCACGCACGTCTGTGGGCCGGACCCGAACTCGCGGTAGGCGATCGACTGGCCGTTGTGGCGGAAGCGTTCGATGCGGTTCACGGTAGCCGCTGAGCGCGGGGTCAGCCGGACTTCGTGAGGATCATCTGCTGCGGCGAGCGCCCGGCGGCGCCCGTGCACGTGTAGTTCCCGCGCCCCGCGGCGTACAGGCGCGTCAGGCAGTTGCCGAGCGCCATCTGCCCGTAGGCGTCGGGATGGAAGACCTCCTGGACCTCGCCCTGCGCGATCGTGCTCGCGCTCACCGCGCGGCCCCATTCGGCGCCGGACGGCGGCGGCTGGCCCAGCGGCGTGGACGCGGCCGCGGTCTTCGCGCAGAACTCGTGGCCGTCGAAGGCGTGCAGCGCGTCGACCGTCTCGACCCCGCGCATGGCCGCCGCGGACTTCACCATCGACCCGATCCGCGGCGCGGCGACGTCGTGGCCCCAGTCGAGGTCGGCGTCGTAGAACGGACAGCCGTAGACGGTGCGCTCGGCGCTGAGCTCGGCGTAGCGGGCGTCGGCCGCCCGCGGCAGGACGGTCGGGTACGTCTGCAGGACGAGGCGGTAGCCGCTGTCGCCATAGCCCGCCTGGCGCATGACCGCGCGGATCTCGTCGATCACCTCGGCGACCTTCGTCGCGGCGGCGGCGAGGTTGGCGTCCGACAGCGCGCCGGCCTGCGACTGGCTGCACGGCGTCGTCTTCGTCAGGTAGGCGGTGAAGCACGCCTGCACGATCGAGGCGAAGCCGAGGTCGTTGCCGCCGATCGACACGACGATCATGCGGACGCGGTTGGCCTGGGCGACGGGCAGGAGCTGATCGCCCTGCGGGGTCTCGCCGTGCGGCATCGTGCCGCCGCTCGACGCGCGCAGCAGGTCGGAGGTGACGGCGCCCGAGCACGCGATGTTGATCCGCCGCTCGACCGGCAGCTGCGCTGAGTGGACCTCGGCGACGTCGGAGCGGTGGCAGCCGTTGGCGGCGGTGGCGCCGTACACCTTGCTCGGGTCATACGACGCGCACACGCCGAACGTGAAGACGCACGCGCGATCGGTCCCGTCACGATCGAGGACGAGGTTCGGGCTGTTGCCCAGCCAGCGGCCACCCTCGCCGGAGATGTAGCTGTCGCCCATCGTGACCACCGCGGTGAGCGGCGCGGCGGACGCCGCCGCGGGCGCGCCGGACGCCACCGCCGCCAGCACGACGGCGGTCACGATCCTTGCAAGCGCACGGCCCCGCCCCACGCCCTGGACGGTAGATGAACCGGCGCGTTCGGTCAATCGGCTGTGCGCACCTCGACGTTCAGGACGCCGGTGCCCGTCGCACCCCACAGCCGCAGCCAGAGCGGCAGGTACATCTCCGTTCCGCGCGCGGCGCTGATGTCACCGAGGTCGAGGATCGAGTCCGGCGGCCAGCCGAAGCCCGCGAGCAGCTCCCTGACCTGGGTTTTCGCGCCGTCGTCGTTGCCGCAGACGAAGACCGTGTGCGCTCCGGGCACGAGCGCGGGCTCGACCATGAGCGCCGCCGTGACGGTGTTGAGCGTCTTTACGACGCGCGCGTCGGGGAACGCGCGCTGGATCTGCTCCCCCAGGCTGTCGTCGTTGCAGACGGTCAGCGTCGGCGGCATGCCCTGCGAGAAATCCAGCGGGTTGGAGACGTCGACGAGGACCTTGCCGGCAAGCTGCTCCGCGCCGGCCTGCTCGAGCGCCTGCAGCGACGCCGCGCCAGCGGTCGCATTGACGACGACCTCGCCGTACGCGGC
>JBOGYT010000342.1:0-11235 GCA_050696955.1 Solirubrobacteraceae bacterium
ATCGCCGATGCCTCGCTCAGACGTCAGGCGACGGCCTGATCTAGGGTCGGTCGTGCCGTGAGCCCGTGCGGAGCACTGTGCCTTCCCGCCCGCCCCACTCAGGCATCGCCGATGCCTCGCTCAGACGTCAGGCGACGGCCTGATCTAGGGTCGGTCGTGCCGTGAGCATTCTCGAGCGTGAGTTGGGGGCCGGTCTGTGGCACGTCGATGCCGGCTTCTCGTCGGTGACGTTCACCGTGCGCCACATGGGCGAGCGCGACTACCGGGCGGGCCTTCGGGAGATCGACGGGACGCTCGACGTCGGTGCGGGGACGCTCGAGGTCTCGGTCGCGCTCGCCAGCCTGGATCTCAACCAGCCGGACATACGGGAGCGGCTGCTGTCGGCGGAGTTCCTGGACGCTGCCGGCTACCCGGACGTGCTCTTCGTCGGCACCGACATCGAGGGCGCTGAGGACTCACGCGACATCACGGTGGCCGGCGACCTGACGATGCACGGCCACATCCAGCCCGTCGTGGCAACCGGCCGGCTCGGGGTGCCCGGCTCCCATCTGCTGACCGGCCACGAGCAGGTCACGGTCGAGCTCGCGGTCACGGTCGACCGGCGCGATTTCGGCCTCGACTGGCAGGAGGAGCTGCCCGATGGCGGCCTGACGCTCTCCAACGACGTGACGATCGAAGCCGTGCTCGAGTTCGCGCTCGAGGGGTGACGCGGGCGCACAAGCGCGAATCGGGGGCGAGGCGGGGCCTGCCGGTCAGCTGCCCGGCCGCGCCTTTCCGAAATCGCATGAGCAGCCCCGGCTATCGGTGGTGATAGCGGTGGCTGTACACGCAGAAATCGAACGCCCGTGGGCGCGCCCGCGCCGTTCGTCGACCAGGGGCTGACTGCTACGAACCGAGGCCGAGGCCGGACCGCGCCCTCGGCGTAGACTCCCGCGCCGGATATGGCAGAACGCCGGCTCCAGGGTCTGCAGCGCGTTCTGGGGGTCAACGCGCTGTTCGCGACGGCCTACGGGAACGTCGGCTCGTCCATCTACTACGCGCTCGGCCTCGTCGCGGCGCTCGCGCTCGGCCTGACGCCGATCGTCTTCGTCATCACCGGCGTGATCTTCTTCTGGACGGCCGCGACGTACGCCGAGGCGACCACGATGTATCCCGAGGCGGGTGGCTCATCGTCGTTCGCCCGGCACGCGTTCAACGAGTTCTGGTCCTTCTTCGCCGCCTGGGGCCAGATGCTCAACTACGTCATCACGGTCGCCATCTCGGCGTTCTTCGTGCCGCACTACGTCGGCGGGCTGTTCTGGGATCCGCTGCGCTCGGCGCCGGGCGACATCATCGCCGGCGCCGCGATCATCGCGATCCTGGCCGCGATCAACGTCCGCGGCGTCAAGGAGTCCGCGGGCCTGAACATCGCGCTCGCGGTCGTCGACTTCATGACCCAGCTGCTGCTCGTGTGCGTCGGCATCGTGCTCGTGCTGAGCCCCGACACGCTCGTCGAGAACGTCAAGCTCGGCGTCGCCCCGACGTGGTCGGACTTCCTGCTCGCGATCCCGATCGGCATGGTCGCGTACACGGGCATCGAGACGATCTCGAACCTCGCCGAGGAGGCCAAGGAGGAGCGGACGACGATCCCCGCGGCGATCAGCCGCGTCCGCATGGCGGTCTTCGCGATCTACTTCACGCTGCCCGCCGTGGCGCTGTCGGCGCTGCCGGTGACCTTCAACGAGAAGACCGGCGAGTACCAGACGCTGCTCGGCCTGCCCGAGGACCAGGGCGGCTACGCCGGCGACCCGATCCTCGGCGTGGTCAAGCAGATCGAGCTCGGCCCGTTGCAGGGCGCGGGCGAGCTGTACGTGGGGCTGCTCGCCGCGACGATCCTGTTCATCGCCACGAACGCCGGCCTGATCGGCGTCTCGCGGCTCGTCTACTCGATGGGGATCCATCGCCAGGTGCCCGACCGCCTGCGCCAGCTGCATCCCAGGTACGGAACGCCGTGGGTCGGGATCGTCATCTTCGGCGGGATCGCGATGCTCACGCTGCTGCCCGGGCAGGCGGACTTCCTGGGCAAGATGTACGCGTTCGGGGCGATGCTGTCGTTCACGATCGCGCACCTGGCGGTCATCAGATTGCGGGCGACCGCGCCGGGCTTCGAGCGGCCCTACCGCGGCCCGGGCAACGTGCGCATCCGCGGCGTCGACGTGCCGCTGTTCGCGGTCTTGGGCGGCATAGGCACCGCGATCTCGTTCGTCGTCGTGACGATCCTCAACCTCGACATCGCGCTCGCCGGTGTCCTGTGGCTCGGGCTGGGGATCGCGCTGTATGTCATCTACCGTCGCCGCCAGGGCCTCGATCTCGTCACGACCGTGAAGGTCGTCCTGCCGCAGGCGGTGACCGAGACCGAGGCCGAGTACGAGTCGATCCTCGTGGCGCTCGAGGCCGAGCACTACACGCCGCAGACGATCGCGACGGCGGTGAAGCTCGCGGCTCGCAGGCGGCGCGGCATCTACGTGCTCGTCACGATCACCGTGCCGCAGTCCTCGCCGCTGTACGCCGAGATGCCGGACAAGGAGTCCGCCGCGCAGACCGTCGTCGAGCAGGCCAAGCTGCAGGGCGGGCGGCGGGTGAGCGGGCGCGTGATGAAGATCCGCGCGGGCCAGGGGGGCCGCGTCATCATCCAGGAGGCGCGCCAGATCCGCGCGAGCGCGATCGTCATGCCGCTGCCGCCGCGCAGCGGCACCACGCTGTTCGGCAAGACCGTCGAGACGGTCCTGACCGAGCGACCGTGCCGGGTGATCATCGAGTCCGACCCGGCCGTCACCCCGCGGCCGGGCGGCGTCGAGTTGGTGACGTGACGATGCCCGCGCCGCGTAACGTGCACCGCGCCGCGAGCCGGCTGCTGTCGGCGGCGATGGTCGTCATCGGGATCGTGCTGCTCGCCGTCACGCTGTCGCGCGGCGGCGGGGCGCTGGCGATCGGCGTCGTGATGGGCGTGCTGTTCGTGGCGGCCGGCGCGTCGCGGCTGTACCTCGAGCGGGGAGAGCGCTAGATGCTGCGCCGGATGTTCGGCTCCCCGGCGCTGTTCGTCATCGTCTGGACGTCGCTGGCGAGCGCGATCTACTTCTCGCTCGGCGTCGTCGCCGAGAACGCGCTCGGTCTCACGCCGCTCGTCTTCCTCGGCGCGGCGGTGTTCTTCGTCCTGACGACGATGACCTACGTCGAGGGCGCGTCGCTGCACCAGGAGCGGGCGGGGGCGACGGTCTTCGCGCGGTACGCGTTCAACGAGCTGTGGAGCTTCGTCGCCGGCTGGGCGGTGCTGCTCGACTTCCTCATCCTCATCGCCGTGACGGCCTTCGTCGCGGTCAACTACCTGGCCGCGTTCTGGGCGCCGCTGGGCGAGGGCGCGCCCGAGGTGCTCATCGCGCTCGGGGTCGTCGCCTATGTCGCCGTGCGCAACGTCCGGGGCTTCGGCGGCCAGTGGCGCGAACGTGCGCTGATCCTCGTCGTGGCCGATGTCGCGCTGCAGCTGGCGATCATCGTCGCCGGCGTGGTGCTCGTCGTCGACCTCGGTGCGCATGTCGACTCGATCGATCTCGGCAGCGCGCCGCGCTGGCGCGACGTGATCTTTGCGCTGACGGTTAGCACGATCGCGTTCACCTGCCTGGAGTCGGCGTCCGGGCTCGCGGGCGAGGTCTCGGTCGGCCGGCGCGGCCTGAAGCGCCTGGTCGTGGCGGCGACGGCGTCGGTGATCGTCATCTACGTCGGAATCTCGTTCGTTGCCGTGGCCGCGCTTCCGGTGACGCCGGGCGCGGATCCGTTGACGGGCGACGCGCTCGACGCGCCGATGATCGCGGTCGTCGAGACGTTCGAGCCGGGCTGGCTGGCGGACGTATTCGTCTACACGACCGCGGGGCTGGCGACGATGACGCTCGTCGTCGCCGCCAATGCCGCGATGCTCGGCCTGTCGCGGTTGGCGTACTCGCTGGCGACGAACCGCCAGATCCCGAGCGCGGTCGGCCGGCTGCATCCGAAGTTCTCGACGCCCTACGTCGTCATCGTCGCCGGGGCGCTCCTGGCCGCGGCGCTCGTCGTACCGAGAGACCTCGACTTCCTCGCCGGCATCTATGCGATCGGAGCGATGCTCACCTTCCTCTTGGCGCACGTGTCGATCTGCGTCCTGCGCTACCGCGAGCCCGACCTGGCCCGCCCGTATCGGATCCCACTGTCGGTGCGGGTGGGAGGCGGGGACCTGCCGCTGCCGGCGGTGCTGGGGGCGGTGATGGCGGCCGTTGCGCTCGTGTCGCTGCTCCTCTTCCACGAGGGCGCGCGCTACATCGGCGTGCTGTGGATGGCGGCCGGGCTGGCGCTGTACGTGGCCTACCGGCGCGCGAACGGCATCCCGGTGTTCAAGCGCGTCACGGTGCCGGAGGCGGCGCTGCGCGTCGAGCACGTCGAGGCGGAGTACGGGTCGATTCTCGTGCCGATCCTCGGGACCCCGCTCGATGACGACATCGTCCAGACGGCCGGGCGCCTGGCCGCGCCCGAGGACGAGGATCGGGCCGTGGGAGCGGGCGCCGTGATCGAGGCGCTGTGGGTCTTCGAGGTCCCGCTGTCGCTGCCGCTCGACGCGCGCCTGCCCGACGAGCAGGTCAAGCGCGCCCGCCGCGCGCTCGCGCGGGCGAAGGCGGTCGGGGAGGAGTACGAGGGGGTGGAGGTCGCGACGGCGACCGTGCGCTCCCGGCGCGCGGGCGAGGCGATCGTCGCCGAGGCGATCCGCCGCGGGGTCGAGCTCATCGTCATGGCGGCCGAGGAGCCGTCGCGGATCCGCGGCGGGGCGATCCTGGGCGGCATCGGGGGGCCGCTGGACAACTTCGTCGGAGACGCGACGAAGTACGTCGTGCGCAAGGCGCCGTGTCGCGTGATCCTGACCGCGCCGCCCGCCGAGGAGGTCTCCCGCGAGGCGGCGACCCACTAGCATCCGACGCATGATGGTGCTCGTCGTCGGAGCCGGCCGCGTTGGCTCCTCGGTCGCGAAATCCGCGCTCGCCGCCGGCCACACGGTGTCCGTGCTCGACGAGGATCCGCTCTCGCACGAGCGCCTCGACGCGGGCCAGCCGACGTCGTGGGAGGACGCGGGCGGGCGGTTCACCGTCGGGACCGCGATCGAGATCGACGCCCTGCTCGCGGCGGGTATCGAGGAGACCGACGTCTTCATCTGCTCGACGAACGGCGACAACACGAACCTCACGGTCGCGCAGATCGCCCAGAAGCGCTTCGGCATCCCGCGCGTGATCGTGCGCGTGCTCGATCCCGCCCGCTCGGACTGGTACGCCGAGCAGGGCTTGCACACGATCTGCCCGACGAAGGTGGCGATCGAGATGTTCGAGAACGCCGTCCTCGAGCCGATCCAGCGCTGATGTACGTCATCGTCGTCGGTGGAGGCAAGGTCGGCCTGAACCTCGCGCGCGAGCTGATCCGCAACAACCAGGAAGTGACGCTCGTCGAGCAGGACCGGCGCGCGTACCTGCGCATCGAGCAGGAGCTCGAGCACGCGGTCCAGTACGGCGACGGCACAGAGCTGTGGGTGCTCGAGCGCGCGGGGATCCAGCGCGCCGATCTCGTCGTGGCGGTCACCGGCGACGACGAGGACAACATCCTCATCTGCCAGGTCGCCAAGGAGAAGTACCTCTGCGAGCGCGTCATCGCGCGCTGCAACAACCCGCGCAACCTCCAGCACTTCAAGCTGCTCGGCATCGGCCCGGCGGTCTCGGCGACCGACCTGATCCTCAACATCATCGAGCACGAGGTGCCCGGCCACGGCCTCGTCCACCTGCTCGACCTGCCCGACGAGCAGCTCGAGATCATCGAGCTCGAGGTCCAGGACGGCGCCCCCGCCGCCGGCCGCCCCGTGTCGGACATCGACCTGCCGGACGGGAGCCTGATCATCTCCGTGCTGCCGCGCGGCCAGGCGGGCTTCGTGCCCAAGAGCGACACGATCATCACGCCCGGCGACGAGGTCCTCGTCGTGCTCGATCCGGGCCTCGAGGAAGCGATCACGTCGCAGTTCGCGCCCAACGGGGCGCGCCGCTGAGCAAGCGCGAGCCGTGTTGCGCATGCGCCTCGCACGCTGGCTCCCGAGCGCCCGCCGGCGGCCGCCGGATCCGAGCACGGCGCGGTAGCCCCACAGCAGCAGCATGACACCGGCGCGAACCTGCGGTTTCGTTCGGCGAGCCTTACCACGGTTCCGCCCGCAGCCCGCCGCGCCGGCGCCCGGAAGGACGCTGCGGCGACGCGTTATCGTGGGCGGCTGTTGCCCGGTCGTCTAGTGGCAAGACACGCGGCTCTGGACCGCGGAACGGTGGTTCGAATCCATCCCGGGCAGTCTTTCGTCGCGCGAACAGTGGTTCGAGGTTATGTCCCGCTCGCCCCGCCGGTCCGTCCGATGACCATGGGAACATGTGTTCGCCATGGCTGAATCGGAGATGCGACTTCCAGTCGATTGGGCGGCGGTCCGGGCGTACTACGACACTGGGCGGTCGATGCGCGAGTGCAAGGCTCGGTTCGGCTTCTCCAACCACGCCTGGGACAAGGCGGTCATCGGTGGGCTGATCGTCCCTCGCGACCCCACGCAGAAGCGCTGGAAGCACGAGACGCGCTCGGCGGTCGAGCGCCTGCTCGACAGGGGGATGACGCAGTCGGAGATCGCGTTCGAACTGGGACTCAGCAAGCCGACGGTCTCATACCATGCGCGGCGCCTCGGACTGCCGCGCGATGAGCGTGCGTCGAGGCGCTTCGACTGGGCGCTGATCCAGCAAGCGCACGATGCGGGTCTGTCTGCCCGGGAGTGCTGTGCCCGTTTCGGCTGCTCCGCTCGGCATGGGCGGAGGCTGTCCGCACTGGTCGTCTGCGCGCCCGGAGTCATCTCATTCCGATTGACGAACTGCTCGTCGCTGGCAAGCGCTGCCATCGTGGCCATCTCCGCGGCAGGCTGCTGAAGGCGGGGCTCAAAGAGGAGCGCTGTGAATCGTGCGGGCTGGCCGAGTGGCGTGGCCAGTCCCTTCGCGTGACGCTGCATCACATCAATGGCGACGGCTACGACAACCGGTTGGAGAACCTCGCGTTCCTATGCCCGAACTGCCACAGCCAGACGCCCAACTTCAGCGGTCGGAACGGCCATCTGCGTGCTCGTCCAGAGGTTTGACCTCAACGCCGGCGGGTGAAGCCGGAACCGGCGACGTGCGGCGACGTTACGCTGCCTGCTCCATCCAGTCGCGATACAGCCGCCAGTACGCGCCCTGCGCCTCGAGCAGCTCGTCGTGGGTGCCCTGCTCGACGATCCGCCCCCCCTCGAGGACGACGATCCTCGCTGCCTGCCGGATCGTCGACAGGCGGTGGGCGATGACGATCGACGTGCGGCCCTGCAGCAGCCGCCGGAGGCCGGACTCGATCCGGCCTTCGGTGTGCAGGTCGACCATCGAGGTCGCCTCGTCGAGGATGAGGATCCGCGGGTCCGCGACGAGCGCGCGTGCGAACGCCACGAGCTGGCGCTGCCCGGCCGAGAGCTGCGTGCCGCGCTCGCCCACGGGCGTGTCGTAGCCGTGCTCGAGCCGCGCGATGAACTCGTCGGCGCCGACCGCCCGTGCCGCCGCGCGAACCTCGTCCTCCGACGCATCCGGCCGGCCGAACGCGATGTTCTCGCCGATCGTGCCGCTGAAGAGGAAGCCCTCCTGCGGGACGATCCCGAGCTGCCGGCGCAGCGACGCCTGCGTGACCGAGCGCAGGTCGTGGCCGTCGACGAGCACCGCGCCGTGCGTCGGGTCATAGAAGCGCGCGACGAGCTTGGCGATCGTCGACTTGCCGGCGCCGGTCGGTCCGACGAGCGCGACCGTCTGACCCGGCGGCACGGTCAGCGACAGCTCCTCGACCGCCCAGACGGCATCGTCGCCCGAGCCGTAGCAGAAGCTCACGTCGCGCAGCTCGATCTCGCCGCGCAGCTGATCGAGCTCGATCGCGTCGGGCGCGTCAACGAGGTCGGGCTCGACGTCGAGCAGATCGAAGATCTTGTCGAGCGCCGCCATCCCGGACTGGTAGGTCGTGTAGACCTGCGAGAGCTGCTGGATCGGGTCGAAGAAGCCGTTGAGCGCGGCGAGGAACGCGACGAGCACGCCGATCGTGACGTTGCCGTCGATGACCTGCAGCCCGCCGTAGATGACGATCCCGACGGTCGCGATCGCGCTGAGCAGCTCGACCGCCGGGAAGTACGCGGCGTTCAGGTAGACCGTCGTCATGTTCGCGTCGCGGTTGCGGTCGTTGAGCTCGCGGAAGCGCTTGCGGTGCGCCGGCTCCTGGCCGAACGAGCGCACGATCCGGATCCCCGACAGCGACTCCTGCAGATACGCGGTGATCGCCCCGATCGTCTCGCGCGTGCGCGCGTAGGCATCGGCGGAGATCACGCGGAACGCCAGCGAGCCGATCGCCATCACGGGGAAGATGAGGAACGTCAGCAGCGCCAGCTCGGCGTCGAGCAGGACGAGGATCACGATCGTCCCGAGGAGCGTGAGCGTGCTCGAGAACAGCGTCACGACGCTGTCGGTCACGAGCGAATCGAGCGCCTGGACGTCGTTCGTCATCCGCGAGATGAGCTGCCCGGCCTGGCGGCGCTCGAAGAAGCCGACCGGCTGGGACTGGAGGTGGCGGAAGATCCGCAGCCGCAGGTCCTGCAGCGCGCGCTGCCCGACCCAGCCGACGAGGTACGTCTGCACGTACGACGCGCCCCAGTACACGAGCGCGCTGACGATGAAGCCCACCACGACGAGGTTCAGGGTCGAGACGTCGCCCGCCTTGATCCCGTCGTCGATCGCGAACTTCGCCAGCGGCGCCGGCGCGAGCGCGGCGGCCGTCGCCGCCACGAGCGCGACGAACATGGCGATGACGCGGCCGCGGTAGGGCCGCAGCAGCGTGGCGAGGCCGCGCAGCTTGCGCCCGCGCCCGCCGGTCCGGCGCCAGCGGCGCAGGATGTCCTGGCGCAGCGTCACAGTCCCGCCACCTCGCGCTCGCGCGGCTTGCGCGTCAGGAAGACCTGGTCGGGCAGTCCCTTCTCGACGATCTCGGCGTAGAACGGCGAGCGCTCGAGCAGCTCGTCGTGCTTGCCGTGGTCGATCAGCCGGCCGCCCTCGAGCACCGCGATGTCGTCCGCGAGCGCGATCGTCGACAGGCGGTGGGCGATGACGAACGTCGTGCGTCCCGCCATGACCTCCGCGAGGGCACGCTTGATCTCCTGCTCCGTGGACGCGTCGACCGACGACGTCGCGTCGTCGAGGATGAGGATCCGCGGATCGGCGAGCAGCGCGCGCGCGATCGCGATCCGCTGGCGCTGGCCGCCTGAGAGCGTCAGGCCGCGCTCGCCGACGCGCGTGTCGTAGCCGTCGCGCAGCGCCTCGATGAACCCGTGCGCCTGCGCACGTCGCGCCGCGGCCACGACCTCGTCGCGGGTCGCGTCACCGCGCGCGTAGGCGATGTTCTCGTGCACCGTCGCGCTGAACAGGAACGGGTCGTCGGTCACGACGGCGATCTCGCGCCGCAATGCGCGCAGATCGACATCGCGCACGTCCGCGCCGTCGACGAGCACCGCGCCCGCGGTCACGTCGTACAGGCGCGAGACGAGCTGCACGAGCGTCGTCTTGCCCGAGCCGGTCGTCCCGACGATCGCGATCGTCGTCCCGGCGGGAACGGTCAGCGTGACCTCGTCGAGCGCCGGCTCGCCGGCGTCCTCGTAGGCGAGCGTCGCCCCGCGCAGCTCGACGCGCCCCGAGCCGTCGGGCAGCGGCGGCGCGTCCGGCGCAGGGACGATGCGCGGCTCGCGGTCGAGCAGCTCGAAGATCCGCGCGCCCGACGCAGTCGCCCGCTGCGACATCCCGAGCAGCATCCCGACGGTCCGCATCGGACCGAGCAGCGCGAGCAGGTACGTGTAGAACGCCGTGAACTCGCCAATGCTCAGGCGGCCGTCGATGACCGCACGCCCGCCGAAGAACAGCAGCAGCGCCAGGCCGATCTGCGGCAGGAAGCCGATGAACGGGTTGTAGAACGCCCGCAGCCGCGTCGAGATCATCGACTGCTCGAAGACGCGGGAGACGCTCTGGCTGAACCGCTCGCGCTGCAGCTCCTCGCGCGCGAACGCCTTGACGACGCGCACGCCGCCGACGTTCTCCTCGACATCCGCGGTGACCTCGGCGATGCGCTGCTGGACCTCCTGCAGCGCGGGTCGCGCCTGGCGCCCGTAGCGCATCGCGATCCAGACGACGAACGGCACCGGGGAGAGCGCGATGAGCGCGAGCAGCGGGTCGATGACGATCATCGCGATCGTCGCGAAGAGGATCGTCAGCCCCGACTGCGCGATGAGCACGAGCCCGTAGCCGAGGAAGAAGCGCACCGACTGCAGATCGACCGTCGCGCGCGACATGAGCTGCCCCGTCTGCTGACGGTCGAAGAAGCCGAGCTCGAGCGCAAGCAGGTGCTCGTACAGACGGTTGCGCAGATCGAGCTCGACGCCGAGCGAGACCCGCCCGGCGATGAGCCGCCGCGCGATCGTCAGCCCGAGGCGGATCACCCCGGCCGCGCCGATCAGCAGCCCGAGCAGCTTGAGCTCGTCCTTGTCGCCGCCCTCGATCGCGTTGACCGCCGCGCCGGTGAGCGCGGGGATAGCGACCGTCGCGCCCATCGCGATCGCGGCGAGGATCCCGGACAGCCAGACGCCCCGCTTGTACGGAGCGAGGAAGCCGAGGAGTCGCCAGAAGGTGGCCATCGCCGACTATTGTAGTTGCTTGGGCAACGATCTGTCGGCGGTCGCTCGTCAGCCGCATGAACAAGTGGCCACTGCGCTCGAATCGGGCGGCCAGCAGTCACCGCCGATCGCATGAATGGTCAGTTGTTCATGCGAATCGCCGGCGCCGCCCGTTCCCTCATGTCCTTATCGATGCAGTTCGTGGATCACGCGGTTACGCTCGATCCAATGACGGGGCCTCCCGCGGGACTGTGCGACAGCTGCCGCCACCAGCGCGTGGTGCGCAACACGCGCGGCTCGTCGTTCTCGCTCTGCCAGCGATCGAAGGAGGACGACCGCTACGCGCGCTATCCGCGCCTGCCGGTGCTGACCTGCCCCGGCCACGAGCCGCGCGAGGACGAGCCCGAGTGACGCCACGCGGCGCCCTCGCGACCGTCGCCGCCTTCGCCCTCGCCCTCGCG
>JBOGYT010000343.1:0-6277 GCA_050696955.1 Solirubrobacteraceae bacterium
CCGTACGACGATCCGCATCCGACATGTCGGACTGCAGACCGACATGTCCGAGTGCAACTCGCAGACGCTACTTGATCTGGTCGTACACGCTGAACAGCGGGAGGTACATCGAGATCACGATGAAGCCGACGATGCCGCCGACGAGCACGATCATCACGGGCTCGAGGATCGAGGTCAGCGCCTTGACGGCCGCCTCGACCTGGTCCTCGTAGAAGTCGCCGATCTTCGTGAGCATCGTCGTCAGGGCGCCGGTCTCCTCGCCGACCTTGACCATGTGGCCCACCATCGACGGGAACACCGGGGAGTCCATGAGCGGCTGGGCGATCGTGCCGCCGGCCTTGACGCTCTCGGTGACCTTCGTCATGGCGTCCTCGACGACGACGTTGCCCGCGGTCTGACTCGTGATGTCGATCGCCTGCAGCAGCGGCACGCCGGCGCCCATGAGGGCGGAGAACGTGCGCGACCAGCGGGCCAGCGCGACCTTCTGGAAGATGTCGCCGATCTTGAACGGGATCCGCAGCAGGAAGCGCTGCCAGATCGAGCGGCCCTTGGCGGTCTTCTTCCACTTCATGAAGCCGACGACGGATCCCACCGTGCCGGCGATGAGGAAGTACCACTGGCCGGTCACGACGTTCGAGATGCCCATGACGAACTGCGTCATGGCCGGCAGCTTGGCGTCGCCGAGCTCCTCGAAGACGCCGGCGAAGACGGGCACGATGAAGGCGACCATGCCGATCATGACGACCATCGCGAAGCTGAAGATGACGATCGGGTAGGCCATCGCCGACTTGACCTGGCGGCGCAGCGACTCCTCCTTCTCGAGCTGGTCGGCGATGCGCAGCAGCGAGTCCTCGAGCACGCCGCCGGTCTCACCGGCGCGCGTCATCGCGACGTAGAGCGGGTTGAAGGTCTTCGGATGGCGCTCGAGCGCGTCCGACAGCGGCAGGCCGGCCTCGACGTCTTTGCGCACGAGCACGAGCTGCTCTGAGAGCTTCTTGTTCTCGGTCTGCGCCTCGAGCACGTACAGCGCGCGGAGGATCGTCATGCCGCTGGAGACCATCGTCGCGAGCTGGCGGCTCATGATCGACAGGTCGCCGAGCTTGACGCGGTTCATCCACGGCAGCTCGATCTCCTTCGAGCTGCGCTTGTCGGCGATGTCGAGGACGATCAGCCCCTTGGCCTTCAGCTGATCGGCGACCGACTGCTTGGATTCGGCCTCGACCTCACCCTTGGCCTGCTGGCCCATGAGGTCGATCGCCTTGAAGACGTAGGTGCTCATGCCGGCGTGAAGGAGTCGGCGCCGAGCAGGCGGCGCAGCTCCTCCGGAGTCGAGGAGCGGGACTCGGCGAGCTTCGCCGTGATCTTGCCCTGGCGCACGAGGGTCGCCAGCGCGGCGTCCATCGTCTGCATGCCGATGTTGCCGCCGGTCTGAAGCGACGAGTAGATCTGGTGCGTCTTGCCCTCACGGATGAGGTTGCGGATCGCGGGCGTCGCGAGCAGCACCTCGCAGGCGGCGACGCGGCCGGCGCCGTCGGCCGTCGGCAGGAGCGTCTGGGTCACGATGCCCTGCAGCGCGACCGAGAGCTGGACGCGAACCTGCTGCTGCTGCTCGGCGGGGAACACGTCGATGATGCGGTCGATCGTCTGCGGCGTGTCCTGCGTGTGCAGCGTGGCGAAGACGAGGTGGCCGGTCTCAGCGGCGGTCAGCGCGGTGTGGATCGTCTCGAGGTCGCGCATCTCGCCGACGAGGATGACGTCGGGGTCCTGGCGCAGCGCGGCCTTCAGGCCCATGCCGAACGACTGGGCGTCGGAGCCGATCTCGCGCTGGTTGACGATGCACTTCTTGTGGCTGTGGAGGAACTCGATCGGGTCCTCGATGGTCATGATGTGCTCTTCGCGCGTCTCGTTGATCTCGTCGACGACGGCGGCCAGCGACGTGGACTTGCCCGAGCCGGTGGGGCCGGTGACGAGCACGAAGCCGCGCGGCTTGCGCGCCAGCTCGTGCAGGACCGGCGGCAGCCCCAGCTCGTCGACCGTCTTGATCGAGAACGGGATCAGACGGAAGGCGGCGCCGATCGCAGCGCGCTGGTAGTACGCGTTGACACGGAAGCGAGCGCGTTCCGGGATCGCGTACGCGAAGTCGATCTGCCAGTCGTTCTCGAGCCGCTGGCGCTGATCGTTCGTGAGGATTCCGTAGACGATCTCGCGCGTCTGCTCGGTCGACAGGACCGGATAGTCCTCGAGCGCGACGAGATGTCCGCGGACGCGCACGGTCGGGCGCGCGCCGGCAGTGAGGTGGAGGTCCGAGGCGTTGCGCTCGATGACCTCGATGAGCAACTCGGCGAAATCTAGGTCCATACGCCGCCCCTATCGACCTCGCAAGCTGGCGCGCCCGGCTTATGGGAGGGAAATGGACGACCATATGATCACTGCTCGCCATGGCTTCCTCCGACCCGCGAACGCGACCTGAGAAGCCCGACGAGCGCCGCCCGTGGCGCGTCGAGGGGGAGCGCGAGCCGCGCGAAGCCGAGGAGCGGCCGCGGGGGCGGCTGCCGCGCATGCCGCGCGCCCCCTGGGGCCGGCGCGTGTGGTACTGGATCCTCGCCCTGCTCGCGCTGAACGTCGTGCTCGGCCAGGTCATTCCGACCGCCGAGGACCGCCGCATCGACATCCCGTACACGTTCTTCCGCGACCAGGTGAGCGCCGGCAACGTCACCGAGGTCAACGCCCGCAACGACGTCATCCAGGGCAAGTTCCGCAAGCAGACGAAGTTCGAGGACAAGGGCCCGAAGAAGGAGTTCGAGACGGTCCGGCCCGCGTTCGCCGAGCAGGACGGCCTCGCCGCGCTGCTGTTCCGCAAGAACGTCCAGGTCAACGCGCGCCCGATCGACGAGGGGCGATCGTTCCTCGCGACGCTGCTCATCTCGTTCGGTCCGACGCTGCTCATCGTGGGGCTCTTCATCTGGTTCCTGCGCCGCAGTGCGGCCGCGGCCGGCGGCGGAGCCCTGGCGCTGGGTCGCTCGAAGGCCAAGCGCTACGACGCGTCGGACACACGCGTGACGTTCGAGGACGTCGCCGGGATCGACGAGGTCGAGGACGAGCTCAAGGAGATCGTCGACTTCCTCAAGAACCCGGATCGCTACCGCAAGCTCGGCGCGTATTTCCCGAAGGGCGTGCTGCTGTCCGGGCCGCCGGGGACCGGCAAGACGCTGCTCGCCCGCGCCGTCGCCGGCGAGGCCGACGTCCCGTTCTTCTCGCTCAGCGCGTCGGAGTTCGTCGAGATGGTCGTCGGCGTCGGCGCGAGCCGCGTGCGCGACCTCTTCGAGCAGGCCAAGAAGAGCGCGCCGGCGATCATCTTCATCGACGAGCTCGACGCGATCGGGCGCGCCCGCGGCGGCGGCGGCGGGCTCGGCGGCCACGACGAGCGCGAGCAGACGCTCAACCAGATCCTCACCGAGATGGACGGCTTCTCGGGCTCGGAGGGCGTCATCGTCCTCGCCGCGACGAACCGACCTGAGATCCTCGACCAGGCGCTGCTGCGTCCCGGGCGCTTCGACCGGCGCCTGACCGTCAACCCGCCCGACAAGGACGGACGCCTGGAGATCCTGATGATCCATACGCGCTCGGTCCCGCTCGCCGGCGATGTCGACCTCGAGCGGATCGCGGCGACGACGCCGGGGATGGTGGGCGCCGATCTGCGCAACCTCGTCAACGAGGCGGCACTCATCGCCGCCCGGCGCGACCACGACAAGGTCACGATGGCCGACCTCGCCGACGCGCTCGAGCGGATCGTGCTCGGCGCCGAGCGCAACATCCGGCTCTCCGAGGACGAGCGCGAGCGCACCGCCTACCACGAGTCCGGCCACGCCGTGCTCGGGATGCTCGAGCCCGGCGCGGACCCGGTGCGCAAGGTCTCGATCGTGCCGCGCGGCCGCGCCCTCGGCGTCACGTTCCAGTCGCCGTCCGCCGACCGCTACGGCTACGACAAGCGCTACCTCGAGGGCCGCATCGTCGGCGCCTTGGGCGGCCGCGCGGCCGAGGAGCTCATCTACGGCAACGTCACGACCGGCGCGGAGTCAGACCTCGAGCAGGTCACGAGCATCGCCCGCCAGATGGTCGGGCGCTGGGGCATGTCCGACGTCATCGGCCTCGTCTCGGTGATTCCGGCGCCCGGCGAGGAGCAGTACTTCGGGCCCGGCGGCCCGGTGCAGGTCTCCGACGAGACGCGCGAACTCGTCGACCGCGAGGTGCGGCGCATCGTCGAGGCCTGCTACGACCGCGCGAAGCGGATGCTCGCCAACGACCTCGACCGGCTCGAGTCGCTGACGAAGGCCCTGCTCGAGCGCGAGACGCTCGACGAGGAGGACGCCTACCGCGCCGCCGGCTTCGAGCCGGGCAGGGCGCCGGCGCAGCTCGAGGCGGGCGCGGACGGGGCCGGCGACGTGCCGGCCGAGCCGACCCCGGAGCCGCGCGCCTGACGCACCGCATCGATCCGGCTGCGGCGGCTGTTCAGTTGACGAGGACCATGAAGTTCCTGTTGACCCCGTTCACGGCGCTGTCGACCACGAACACGACCGCGTTGTCCGGCCCGCTGCCACAGAACGCGTCAACCGTCGCGGGCACGAGGCTCGTAACGACCTGATCGCCTGGGAAGGCTCCGTCCAGCTCGAGCTGAGCGACGATGCTTCTCGATCCCGGCGGAACGATCAGGCAGTAGCGGCCGTCTTGCGGCGTGGAGGCGACGATGTTCTTGGAGTTGGACACGTCAACGGTTGCGTTCGCCCGAACCCTGGCGAAGGCGAGCGCGCTGCCCGGGGCGCCCGCGACTCCGCGGTCGCCCCTGTCGCCCTTGTCGCCCTTCGGCAGCTGACCGGGCCTGAAGTCCTGCGCCCGCAGCGACCCGTCCTTGACCTTGGCCGAGCTCACGGCGCCGTTGTTGATGTCGGCGCGCTTGACCTGGCCGTTCTTGATGTCGCGGGAGTCGACCGTGTTCTTGCCGGGCAGAGCGGCCGCCGAGCCCGACAGCGCCGCGACCAGCGCGACGAAGGCGACGACCATCGACGCCCGCGGGCGCGAGACACCGAACGTGCGCATGTTCCCTACCTCCCGTGGCTCTCGAGCGCCAGCGCGCGGCCGTCGACCGGTGGCGCGTCCATCGCCGCTTCGAGCGGCGCCAGCCACTCGGCCGGCAGGACCGCGGGGACGTGCCCGGGGTACTCCGGCGCCACGCGCCGCGCCAGCGCCGCCGCGGGGCGGTGCCCCACGAAGCGCGCGAGATCGTCGAACCGGAGCAGCAGCGCGACGTTCGGCGCGATCTGAAAGTCGGCGGCGTTGAGCACCGGCCCGTTGAGCAGACCCTCATCGATCCAGGCGTCGATCCGGTCCAGGCGCTCCGCGAGGAGCGCGAGATCCTCCCGTCCGGCGGCGTCCGACGCCTGGTGCGCGCCCGTGGCCAGCCGCATGACGAGCGGCGACATCATGCGCACGACGAGGCGCCCCGGGAGCGAGCGCTCCGCCGTCATGAGGCTGCGGTACGCGCCGCGGTCACGGCGGGCGGCGCAGTAGAAGATGCGGCGTACCGCGTTCTGAAAGCCTTCGCCCCAGCGCTCGGCCTCCTCGACGGCGCGGCGCCGCTGCGCCTCAGCCGGGAACAGCGGCCATTCGGGAACGAGCTCGTCGAGCCCCCGTGCGATCCAGCGCGACCCCTGCAGGCGCTGACCGTCGACCTTCAGCGCGGGCACCTGCATCGTGTCGAAGCCCTTCCCGAGCAGGATGAACGCGTGCGGCCCCGGGAACAGGTGCACCCGGCGGTACTCGATGCCCTTGTGCTCGAGCATCAACCGCGTCGTGAGCACCGAGTTCGAGCCCGGAAACATGTAGAGCTTCACCTTCGTTCTGGCCATCGCCACCCCTACCTTTGTCGTGTGATCCTCGCGTGTCACTATGAGTCGCTGCGGCCGCGCTCGCATCGGGAACACACCCCGATCTTTTCCGTCACGACGGGAGATGGCGGCCGAGAGCTTCGCCGATGTGCGCCCGTCCCGGAATGTCGAGCTTGCGATAGACGTGGCCGAGGTGGGTCTCGACGGTCTTCTGGGTCACGAAGAGCCTCTCGGCGATCGATCGGGAGGTCAGTCCATCGGCCGCCATCTCGGCGACGCGCCGCTCGCTGGCCGTGAGCGACTCGGCGCCGCTGCGCATGATCCGGCGCGGCCGCGCGCCGCTGGCGCGCAGCTCCACGGTCGCTCGCTGCTCCACGGCGTGCGCCCCGCAGCGA
>JBOGYT010000344.1:0-3806 GCA_050696955.1 Solirubrobacteraceae bacterium
GGCCAGGCCGCCGGCGGGGTCGTGGCTCGTCAGCACGCGCGTGCGCCCGCTCGCGCGCCCGATGAGCGGCTGCACCTGCGCGACGGCGGCGGGGTCGAGGTTCGAGTTGGGCTCGTCGAGCAGCAGCAGCTCGGGCTCGTGCAGCACCGCGCGTGCGACGGCCAGGCGCTGCACCATCCCGCGCGACAGCTCGGCGACCGGATCGTCGGCGCGCGCCGTCATCCCGACGGCCTCGAGCACGGTCTCGACGCGGGTGGGCGCGGCGCCGTGCAGGCGAGCATGGAAGCGCAGGTTCTCGCGGCCGGTCAGCTCGCGGTACAGCAGCGGCTCGTGGCCGAGGAAGCCGATCCGCCCGCGCACGGCGTAGCCGTCGTCGGGCAGCGCGCGTCCGAGCACGCGGACCTCGCCCGCGTGCGGGCGCAGCAGCGTGGCGAGCATCCGCAGCAGCGTCGTCTTGCCCGCTCCGTTGGGGCCGAAGACGACGAGTGTCTGGCCGCTGGCGAGCTCGAGCGAGACGTCACGCAGCGCGGCGCGCTCGCCGTAGCGGCGGCCCGCCCCGCGCAGGGCGACGGCGGTCTCAGGCATCGGTCAGCGGCGCGGTCGCTCGCATCAGGGCGACAGCATCCCAGCGCCACGGCCGGGCCGGTCGCCGCGTCACGCCGGGCGCTTCGCCGCGGCGGCGCCGGCGAGGACGGCGATCGCCAGGCACAGGACGACGATGACGCTCAGCGCCGCCGGCAGGCTCGTCGCCTCGGAGAGCAGGCCGATGAGGGCGGGCCCGGCGATGAAGCCCGAGTAGCCCGTCGTCGCCACCGCGGCGAGCGCCGGAGCGGCGGGACCCTCCGTGTCGCCGGCGGCAGCGAGCGCGAGCGGGAAACCTCCGGCCAGGCCGGCGCCGAGCACGGCGAAGCCGGCGACCCCGGTCGCCGCGCTGTCACCGGCGAGCGCGAGCACGAGCCCGGCGGCGGCGAGCAGCCCGCCGACGCGGATCACCGCGACACGCCCGAAGCGCTCGGCGAGCGGGTCCGCGGCGAGGCGGCCGAACCCCATCGTCAGCGAGAACGCCGCGAGGCCGAGCGCCGCGACCGCCGCGCTCGTGCCGATCTCGCGGTCCAGGAGGATCGCGCTCCAGTCGGTCACCGATCCCTCGGCGATCAGCGCGCAGAACGCGAGGGCGCCGAGCGCCGCGAGGCCGCGCGACGGGCGCGCCAGCCGCGGTCCCTCCGGCTGCGCGTCGGCGGACGCCGGCAGCAGGCCGCCACGGACGGCGAACAGGATCGCCAGCAGCACGGCGGCGGCGATGGCGAGGTGGAGCGCCGGATCGAGGCCTGCGTGAGCGGCCAGCGCCCCGCCGGCGGCGCCCGCCATCGCCCCGAACGAGAACGCGGCGTGAAACGAGGCGAAGATGTGGCGCGGATGGCGATGCTCGATTGCGATCGCCTGCGCGTTCATGCTCACATCCAGCGCGCCGTTGGCCGCCGCGAGCAGCACGATCGCCAGCGCGAACAGGAGCGGCGACGGCGCCAGTGCGGGCAGGGCGAGCACCGCGACGTACGTCGCGCCGCCGCCGATCGTCAGCGGCCGGCTGCCGTTGCGCACCGCCAGCGCGCCGGCCACCGGCTGGGCGACCATGAGCCCGAGCGCGCCGAGCAGCAGGACGAGCCCGAGCGCGCCGTCGCTCAGGTCCTGCTCGCGCTGGAGCTCGGGCAGGCGCGCGAAGAGGCTCGCGAAGGCCGCTCCGTTGACGGCGAAGATCGTCGTGACGGCGACGCGGGCCCGCCGCAGGTCCGGCGTGCCGGTCGTGGCCACGCCCGCGACTCAGGCGGGCTGGTGCGTGCGCTGGGCAGCCGCGATGAGGTCGAGCACGGCCCGTTCGTCGCCGTCGCGCAGCAGCGCGACCGGGTCCGGCTCGCCGTTGACGATCGATTCGAAGAACGCCTTGCGGTTCTGGTAGGTCGGCAGCGTCCCCTTCGCCCAGCCGCGCGCGTCGTTGAGCATGATCGCCAGCCGCGCGTACTCCTCGCCGAAGAGCTCGGACACCTCGCGCTTCATGCGCTTGGCCAGCGCGGGGGAGGCGCCGGCGGTCGAGATCGCGATCGCCAGCGGCCCGCTGCGCACGATCGCCGGGAGGATGAAGTTGCACAGCGGCGGGACGTCGACGATGTTCACGAGCATCGCGCGCCGCTCGGCGTCGTCGAAGACGCAAATGTTGACCTCGGTGTCGTTCGTGCAGGCGATGACCATGAACGTGCCCTCGAGGTCGGCCGCCTCGTAGCCGCGCCGCTCCCAGGCGATCGAACCCTCGGCGGCGAGCGAGCGCAGCTCCTCGATCGCGTCGGGCGCGATGAGCGTCACGTCGGCGTCACAGGCGAGCAGCCCCTCGACCTTCTCGAGGCCGATGTCGCCGCCGCCGACGACGGTGCAGCGCCGGCCCGACAGCTTCAGGCAGGCGATGTAGAACGGGGTGTCGAGCATCCCCTGCACGCAGGACTGGTCGCAGATCCGCTTGCGGAGCTGGCAGACGCAGTCCTTTCCGGCGTAGGCCTGAGCGGGCATGGTCCGCTCAAGGGTAGATCACGCCGTCCCGCGCCTGGTGGCGCAGTCAACCGTCCAACCGGGTACGACGTACACCCCGCATGGAGTCCTATTTCGACGACGCCTCGATGCTGCGCCGCGTGCACCGCGAGATGGCGGTGGCCTTCTCAGGGCCGCGCGCGCTGCTCATGCAGGCCACGCACCCGGTGGCCTTCGAGGGCTTGCACGCGCACACCGGCGCCGCGGACGAGCCCTACCGGCGCCTGGCGCGAACGGCCGAGGTCATGAACACGATCGCCTTCGGCTCGCGCGCGGACGCCGACCGCGCCACGCGCCGGGTGCGGGCGATGCACCGGCGCGCCCGCGGGGAGCTCGCCAAGCCCGCCGGGCGCTTTCCGGCCGGGACGCCGTTCGCCGCCGACGACCCCGAGCTGCTGCTGTGGGTGCTCGCCTCGATCGTGGACTCCGCGCTCGTCGTCTACGAGCGCTACGTCGCCTCGCTGTCGCGGGCCGAGCGCGACGCCTACTGGCTGGACTACCGGGTCGTCGGCGGGCTGTTCGGCCTCAAGGACGGCGAGATGCCTGACACGATCGACGACTTCGACGCCTACATGCACGACATGCTCGCCGGCGGCGACCTCTACGTCACCGAGGCGGCGCGCGAGCTCGCGGTCCAGATCGTCATGCACCCGCCCGTGCCGCTGCACCGCCGCCCGGTCCTCGAGCTCGTGAACTTCATCACCGTCGGCCTGCTGCCGGCCCAGCTGCGCCGCCAGTACCGGCTGTCGTGGGACCCGCTGCGCGCGCTCATGCTGCGCGGCGGGGCGGAGTACGCAAAGCGGGTGCTCGTGCCCCTCGCCCCGTCGCGGTTGCGGCTCGTGTCGGCCGCGCGGTAGGCGCAAAAGGCATCTCTGAAGGGGGAGCGGGAGCGAGCCGTCGCGTCGCCCGCGAGGCGGGCGTGGTGAGTTACGACCACCACGTGGTCACAACTCACCACACCTCCTGCGAATTGCCCATCCGCACCGCTCCTCTTGCACTCCCGCCTTACCGGCGCCGCGCCGCCCGCAGCGTCCGGACCGCCACGCGCGCGAGCGGCAGCGCACCCTTGCGCCAGCCGGCCTCGCGATCGGAGTCGCGCACCGAGCGCATCCGGGCCAGGGCCCGCCACGCGCCGACGAGCGAGCGATCGTAGGGCTGCCACCACGGCATGCGCCCGGCGGGCGGGTCCCACGTCACGAGCTTGGGCTCCACGGACGCGCGCAGCGCGGCCG
>JBOGYT010000345.1:0-5037 GCA_050696955.1 Solirubrobacteraceae bacterium
CGTCCCGGGTGCACGTCGGAGGCGTCGAGCGCCGCGCCGACCGTGCGCGCCGGGTCGGGCAGCGCCGCGAACGGGCGGTCGAGCACGAGCGCCTGCCCGCTCGTCGGGTGGATGAGCCCGAGCAGCGCGCGCAGGGTCGTCGACTTGCCCGCGCCGTTGGGCCCGAGGAACCCCGTCACCCGGCCGCCGTCCACCGCAAACGAGAGGTCGTCGACCGCGAGGGTCTCGCGATAGCGCTTGGTCAAGCGCTCGACGCTGATGTCCGCCATCCGCTCAGACGCTATCGAGGCCGCGCCGCGTCATGAGCCGCGCCCGCGCGGCTACTGCGGGATGTCGCGTTCCAGGAACGTGATGTCCATGCCGATGACGCAGACGGCGATGAGCCCGAGGTAGACCGCGGCGATCGCGAGGCGGTGCGCGGGCTTCACGCGGTAGTACGCCCGGACCTTCTCGTCGCCCTTGCGGCGTTCCTTCCAGCGCCTGTACGTCTCGAACACGGCCAGCAGCAGGATGAGGATGATGATCGGGTTCGGGAACACGAACGTCAGGACGACCATCGCGAACAGGCCGACGAACCACATCCACGGCGACAGCGCGGCCATCGCGCGGCCGCCGTCGAGCGGCACGACCGGCAGCAGGTTGAAGAGGTTCAAGAACAGCCCGGTGAACGCGAGCGCCTGCCAGAAGTCGCTGCCCGTCCACTCCGCGACCGGGATGAGGGCGAGCGCGCCGAGCGTGCCGAGGATCGGCCCGGCGAGGCCGACGCGCGCTTCGGCGGTCGCGTCGTTGCCGAGCGACTTGGCCATGACCGCCGCGCCGAGGAACGGGATGAACATCGGGGCGCTGGCCGGGATGCCCTCGCGGCGCAGCTGGATGACGTGTCCCATCTCGTGCACGAGCAGCAGGACGACGAACCCGACGGCGAACCTCCAGCCCCAGATGAAGCTGTAGGCGGCGATCGAGACGAGCATCGTCGCGGAGGTCGTGAGGATCTTCGCCTTGGGCAGGATGAGCAGCGCGGCCTTGCCGAACTTCAGCAGCAGCGCGCCCAGCACGAGCAGCGGCGTGACGAGCCGGCGCAGCCCGGAGCGCTCCTCGCGCGGCGCGCGAGGAGTGGGCGAGGGCGCGGGCGACAGCGTCGCCTGCGGCTGCTCAGCCGGGAACCATCCGTGGGTGCTCATGGCACCCATTGTGACAACGCCGCGTGTGACGTCGTCCGGAGGTCGTCGCTTGCGATGACCGAAGGACGAAACAGGCTTCCGGCGCGGCTCACGCGCTCGCGATGGCCGCGTGCGCGGCCTCCTCGGCCTCTTCGAGCTGCGCCTCGACGAGATCGAGCCCGCTGTCCCAGAAGCCCGGGTCGGAGAGGTCGATGCCGACGATCGAGCCGAGCTCCTCCGGACTGCGCGAGCCGCCGGCACGCAGGAGCTCGAGGTAGCTCGGCACGAACGACTCGCCCTCGTCGAGGTAGCGCTTGTAGATCGACAGCGCCAGGAGCTGGCCGTACGCGTAGGCGTACACGTAGCCCGGCGTCGAGATGAAGTGCGGCACGTAGGACCACCACGAGCGGTAGCCCTCGGTGAGCTCGACGCTGTCGCCGAGCATCTCCGCCTGGGACGCCGTCCACAGCTCGTTGAAGCGCTCGACGCTCAGCTCGCCCTCCTCGCGCCGCGCCGTGTGCACGAGGTCCTCGAAGCGGTTCATCGCGGTCTGGCGGAAGACCGTCGCGATCTGGCCCTCGATCGACTCGGCGAGCAGCGACAGGCGCGACTCCGGCGTGGAGGCCTGCTCGAGTAGGCGCCCGAAGACGAGCTCCTCCCCGAACACCGATGCGGTCTCGGCGAGCGTCAGCGGCGTGCCCTGCTCCAGGACGCCGCGCGGGCGCGCGAGCTCGGCGTGCAGGCCGTGGCCCATCTCGTGGGCGAGGATCAGCACGTCGCGGCGCTTGGCCGTGTAGTTGAGCATGAGGTACGGGTGCTCGCTCGGCACGGTGTACGCGGCGAACGCGCCCCCGCGCTTGGCCGGCCGCGGCGGCGCGTCGATCCGCTTGTCGTCGAAGAACGCGCGCGCGGGGTCGCCGAGCTCGGGCGTGAAGGACGCGTAGGAGTCGAGCACGAGCTCCTTCGCGTCGTCCCAGTCGACCGGCACGTCGTCGTGGGTCACGGCGGCCATGCGGTCGTAGTCGGCGAGCTTGTCGATTCCGAGCAGCTGCGCCTTGAGGCGGTACCAGCGGCGCGGCAGCTCGTAGCGGTCGCGAACGGCGCTCAGCAGCGCCTGGACGGACTCGTCGGAGGCCTCGTTGGAGAGGTTGCGCGCCGCCAGCCAGTGCGGGTACTTGCGCAGCCGGTCGTCGACGGCCTTGTCGTGCAGCAGCGTGTTGAAGATGAACGCGCGCGTGCGCAGGCCGGGCGCGAGCGCCTCGGTGACGTTCTCGGCGGTCGTGCGCCGCACCTCGCGGTCGGGCGACATGAGCCGCGCAAGCGCGGCGTCGAGCGTGACCGGCTCGTCCTCGTCGGGCAGCGGGACCGTGACCGCCGAGATCTGCTCGCTGAACAGCCGGCCCCAGGCGCTTGCACCCGAGATGCTCTTCTCGGCGAGGATCTTCTCCTCGGGCTCGCTGAGCAGGTGCGGGCGGTAGCGGCGCGCCGAGCGCAGGAAGTGGCGCGCGGTGTCGAGGCCGTCGGCCGCCATGAGCTCCTCGGCCCGGTCGTCGTCGAGCGCCGCCCACTCGAGCTCGAAGAACAGGAGCTTCGTCTCGATCGCGGTGCCCTTCTCCTGCACGCGCTGGAGGAGCGCGCCGGTCTTCGGATCGGCGGTGTCGACGCTGAAGCGCAGCATGGCGTAGTTGCCGGCACGCCCGGTGAGGTCGGCGATCTCCTGCAGCTCGCCGACGGCGGCGGCGAACGTGGGCGGATCGAGCTCCGCGATCTGCCCGGCGTACGCGTCGGCGAAGGCCTCGGCGCGGGTGGTGGCCTCCTCGAGCAGGAGGTCGGGACCGGACGCTTCATCGCCGCGAACGAGCGGCGCGAGGTCCCAGGCGACGTCTTGAACGGTCATGCCCCCAGACTAATTCACGCAGAACGCGGGCTCCCGATGCGCCGATTTCCGCTCTTTGCGAAGTTCGTGCGAATTGGCGCTTGCCTTCGTCTGGCCGCGCGGATTACATTCGCCTTGCGACGCGGAACTGAAGCCGCAAAGAGCGAGGCCACCGAGGTGTGAGGCCGCGCCACCCAGACGCCGGGGCGCCTCTTCGGAGCGCGACCCAGCAGAGGGTTCCTCAAGCGGCCTCGGAACCGCGTCGCACTACGTTCGGGACCCGGCTGTGTGGGTAGCCGGGTGGTTTCATGTCTGAAGCCATCACCAGATCCGGTGCTCCCCAACACGACGGCATCGACTTCACCACCCTGACGATCACCGCGGTCGCGTCGGGCGCGGCGGCCTACACCTGCTCCCAACTCTGGGCGCCCGGAACCCTCGCGTCGGCGGCCGCGATGCCGGTGCTCGTCTCGATCATCAAAGAGGCGCTGCAACGGCCGGCCAAGGTCGTCACGCACGCCGTTCCGGTGCGCGGGGTCGTGCGCAGCGCTACCCCACGCGACGCCGACGATCTCCACGCGCAGCCGCAACCCGAGCCCGAGCCCGAGCCGCTCACGCGCGTCGCGCAGCCGGGGACGCTCGGCGACCCCCCGAGCGGCCGCAGCCACCGCTGGTACCTGGCCGTGATCACCGGGCTGCTCGGCTTCCTCGTCGCGGCCGTCGTCCTGACGGTCCCCGAGCTCGTCGCCGGCGGATCGGCGAGCGGCGGCGACCGCGGGACGACGCTGTTCGGCGGCGACGACGAGCGCAAGGCGGAGAAGCGCGACCGCGAGCGCGAGCCGACGACCACGACGCCGGGCAGGACCGTGACGGTCCCCGGGCGCACGGTCACCGTGCCGCCGCCGTCCAGCCGGACGCAGACGACCACGACGCCTACGCAGACCGTCCCGCCGACGACGACCGCGCCGGTGCCCGGTCAGCCCTGACCCGGTCGGCTAGACTGCAGCGCACACCAACACGGGGACGACATGGCTTCGACGTGGTCGACTTCGTGGCGGTGGTTGCGAGCCGAGGTGCCAGGAGGCCTCGTAAAACACCTGGCAAAACCATACGTGCGGACTCTCACGAGTACGCCCTCGCCTAGTTAGAGAGATCTGCTAGAGAGGTTCTGGGCCCCGCCAGCCGACCGCGGGGGTTCCCGGAATCAACATGTCGGCTTACCCGGGGCGGTCCGCTCCCGCCAATCCGGGGACATCTTCAGGGAGCTGGCCCGAGGCAACCCCGCCGGCGAGGCGAGCCTCGAGTGAGATCAGAGCGCCGGATACGCTCGTAGACGCCACCTTCACGCGATCGCGGACGCGGGTTCGATTCCCGCCGTCTCCACTCCCACCGCGGTTCAAACCCGGCTCACGTCGGGGTTCGACGGACGACTCGTCCCAGGCCTCCACGGCCAGCTGCGACGTGATGCGGCCGCCGACGACCTCGAGCAGTGCCACGCCGACGACGCTCGTGCCGTCGGGATAGCGGCACTGCTCGGCTACAGCGGCGTGATCGCCGCCGAGCGCACGGCGCGTAACGCGGCGCGTCAAGTCGCGCTCGCAGATGTCGTGGTGATAGTCGGCGATCGCCTGCCACCCGCGGAGTACCCGCGGTGTGGCCGGCGGGTGCTCGCGGCTGACGAGCACGAGCTCGGCGTCGTCGGCGTAGAAGCCGGTCAGCCGCTCGGCGTCCCGTTCCTCGAGCGCGCGCGCGAAGGCGCCGAGATCGAAGGCCGTCACAGCGCGCCGTTCGTGTACGCCGCCCAGGGCAGCAGGATCGCGGCGACCCCGAGCAGGGCGGCGCCGGTGACCGGCACCGCCCGGCGGCCGGCCGGCCGCGTCTTCTCGTGGACCATCAGCACGGTCATGGCGGCCATCAGGATCAGGCTCGCCATCCCCAGCGCGAACGCCACCAGCATCAGCGCCCAGCAGCAGCCGACGCAGAAGGCGCCGTGGCGGGCGC
>JBOGYT010000346.1:0-6181 GCA_050696955.1 Solirubrobacteraceae bacterium
CAACGGCGCCGCGGTCAGCTACGCCAAGCGCGGCGCGATCTACGTCCAGCGCATCGGCCGCCGTGCACGCAGGATCGCCGCCGGCAGCCACCCGACGACCGACGGCGGGCGCCGCGGCGGCGTGCGCGCCATCGCCTACCAGCGCGCCGGCGCCGTCTACCAGACCACCACCGGCCATCCCGAGCGGCTGATCAGCCCAGGCACCGCGCCCTCGATGACCGCCGGCGCCGCCCAGACGATGTTCGCTCACGGGCCGTTCGTCTACATGTACGCGATCGCCAACAACTACGGCAAACGCCCACCCCAGGGCTTCTGCCCGCAGGGAACCGTCGCCGACATCGCCACCAGCGCGCGCGGCAACTACGTCGCCTTCGCCTGCAAGCGCAGCGCCATCTACCTCGCCTACATCGGCCCCAAATAGGCCGCCGGCAGCGACAGCACCCGCTGTTGCTTGTGATCGCTCGCAGCCAGGAGGCTCCCGGAATCGATCACCAGCGGTGCGCCGAGCGCGTTGTGGGTACCGTGGCGCCGTGGCCACGCCGAGGATCTCGATTCACGAGGCGCGCGACGCGGTGCTCGCGCACGCCGAGCGCCTCGAGGCCGAGGACGTCTCGCTCCGGGACGCGCTCGGGCGGGTGCTCGCGCGCGACGCGGTGGCGCCCAACGACGTCCCGCCGTTCGCGTGCTCGGCCATGGACGGCTTCGCGCTGCTCGCGGCCGACACGGAGCGCTCGCCGGCGCGCCTGCGCGTCATCGCCGAGGCGCGCGCCGGGCATGCCGCCGGGGTGCGCGTCGAGCCCGGGACGGCGGTGCGCATCTCGACCGGCGCCCCGCTGCCCGATGGCGCCGACGCGATCGTCCGCCAGGAGCTCGCCCGGACCGAGGACGCGCAGGTGGTCGTGCAGGAACCGGTCGCGGCCGGCAACGACGTGCGCTACGCCGGGGAGGACATCGCGGCGGGGGAGACGACGCTGCTCGCCGGGACGCTGCTCGGCTCGCCCGAGATCGGGCACCTCGCGTCGCTGAACATCCCACGGCCGGCGGTCGTCCGGCGCCCGCGCGTGGCGCTCGTCAGCACCGGCGACGAGCTCGTGTCGCCCGGGCCCGAGCTGCGGACGGGCGAGATCCGCGATGCGAACGGGCCGGCGCTGACCGCGGCGGCTCAGGCGGCAGGCGCCGAGGTCATCGCGAGCCTGCGGGTCGGCGACGACCGCGCGGCGACGGTCCGGACGCTCGCCGAAGCGCTCGAAGGCGCCGACGTGCTGTGCACGGTCGGCGGGGTGTCGGTCGGTCCGCACGACCACGTGCGGCCGGCGCTCGAGGAGCTCGGCGGGCGCGAGATCTTCGCTCGCGTGAGCCTCAAGCCCGGCGGCCAGGTGTGCTTCTACGTCATGCCCGGCGGGCAGGTCGCGTTCGCGCTGCCCGGCAACCCGGCGTCGGCGCTGACGGCCTTTCGCGTGCTCGTCGTCCCCGCGCTCTATGCGATGCTCGGCCGCAGCCAGTCGCTGCACACCGCGCGGGGGGTGGCCGCGACGGACCTGCCGGGCACGATCGGTCGGACGACGGTCGTGCGCTGCACCGCCGAGATGCATGACGACGGCTGGCACGTCACGCCCAACGGCGCGCAGGGATCGCACATCCTCACGTCGCTGCTCGGGGTTCCCGCGCTCGCGCTGGTCCCCGAGGACCGCGAGTCGCTGCCCGCCGGCGAGCGGGTGGACATCGAGTTCGTCGGGTAGTGCAGCCCGCGGCCTGACTCAGCCGACCGATGTCGGGCGCGAGTCGATCTCCTCGATCGACACGACGCATGAGGCCGGGGCGCCGGCCGGCAGCTGCAGCTGATCCTGCGCCCACCACCAGCTCTGCGCCTCGATCACGGCCGCGTCGGGTACGTCGAGCTCGATCACGATCGCGGCGTCGGCGCCGAGCTCGATGCCGCGCATCCACGCGTACTCGGCCGCGAGCTCCTTGTGCGCAGTCACGTGCGACCCGGGGACGAGACCGCCCTGCTTGATGCCGGCAAGGGTGTCCGGCGTGGTGCCGTGGTAGACGATCATGCGGTTCTGGAGTCTGACGTAGGCGGTGTGCTGCCCGGATCGACGCGCGAGCAAGCGCACGTCCGCGGGTGGGCCTTCACCGCCGGCGTGGAGGAATCGCAGCAGCCGGCGCGCCCCGGCGGCGATGGCGGCCTGGGCGTGAACCGGGCGCCCGTGCGCCCACCACGGGCGGCGCATCACAGATCCTCCGCAGTGTCGTGTCGTTCGCGTACTGATCGGTAACAGGACGGGGTCACCCCCGGCGGACGTGGAGGGGTGTGGTGGAAAACGGGAACATGCGGCCGGTTTTCCACCGCACCCCTCGGCCGCCGGGCTCGCCCTCGCGGCCAAGGCGGCGGAGGCCTCCCAGCGGCGTCGATGTCGAATTGATCCCGCCACGTGGGTGTTGCACAAACCACTCCGGGATCCGGTGCTTCGATCTGTGATGGGGCGACCCCAGCGCGGCCCCGCACCAAGCCGCCGACCCGTACGGAGCGCGCCAAGCGCAGAGCGCCTACGCCAAGCTCACCATCACATGCTTGATCTCCGTGTAGTCCTCCAGGGCGTACGCGGACATGTCCTTGCCGTAGCCGGACTGCTTGAACCCGCCGTGCGGCATCTCGGAGACGAGCGGGATGTGGTCGTTCACCCACACCGTCCCGAAGCGCAGCGCCCGCGCCGCACGCATCGCCCGCCCGACGTCGCGCGTCCAGACGCTCGCCGCCAGGCCGTAGTCGACGCCGTTGGCCGACGCGATCGCGTCGGCCTCGGAGCCGAAGCGCTGCACGCTGACGACCGGCCCGAAGACCTCGCGCTGGACGATCTCGTCGTCCTGCTTGAGCCCGGCGACAACCGTCGGCGCGTAGAAGTGCCCGGCGCCGTCGACCGCCGACCCGCCGGTCACCGTCTCGGCGTGAGCGGGGGCCCGCTCGACGAAGCCCGCCACGCGCGCGCGCTGGCCGTCGGAGATGAGCGGGCCCATCTCGGTCTCCTCGTCGGCGGGATCGCCGACCGTCAGACCCGCTGCGGCCTGGGCGAGCTCGCCGACGAAGTCGTCGTAGACCTTCGGTCCCGCGAGCACGCGGCTCGCCGCCGTGCAGTCCTGCCCGGCGTTGAAGTAGCCCGCGACCTTCACGCCCTCGACGGCGGCCGCGATGTCGGCGTCGTCGAACACGACGACCGGCGCCTTGCCGCCGAGCTCGAGGTGCACGCGCTTGAGCGACGCCGACGCCGCCCGCGCGACCGAGCGGCCGGTCGCCACGTCGCCCGTCAGCGACACCATCGCGACCTGCGGATGCTCGACGAGGGGCGCGCCCGCCGACTCGCCGTGCCCGAAGATGATGTTCAGCACACCCCGCGGCAGGTGCTCGGCGCAGATCGACGCCAGCAGCGCCGCCGTCATCGGCGTCTGCTCGGACGGCTTCAGCACGACGGTGTTGCCGGCCGCGAGCGCGGGTCCGATCTTCCAGATCGCCATCATCAGCGGGTAATTCCACGGCGCGATCTGGCCCACGACGCCGAGCGGCTCGCGGCGCAGCATCGAGGTGTAGCCGGTCATGTACTCGCCCGCGGCCCGGCCCTCCATGCAGCGCGCCGCGCCCGCGAAGAAGCGCAGGTTGTCGACGAGGAACGGGATCTCGTCGCGCATCGCGGCGATCGGCTTGCCGACGTTCAGCGACTCGACCTGGCTGAGCTCCTCGCCGCGTTGCTCGATCGCGTCGGCGATCCGCAGCAGTGCCAGCGCGCGCTCGCCGGGCGGCGTCTGCGACCACCCCTCGAAGGCGCCGTCGGCCGCCGTGACCGCGGCATCGACGTCGCGCGCGCCGGACAGCGGCGCGGTGGCGATCGGATCGCCGCTCGCCGGATTGTGGATCGTCTCGCTCTGCCCGTCGGCGGTCGGGCGGAACTCGCCGCCGATGAAGTTGTGGATCTCGGTGGTCGTTGCGGCTGCGCTCATACGGTGACCGCTCCTCTCAATTCGCCGAGCGCCTCTGCGACGGCGGGATGGGTGATCTGTCCGCGCGCGACGTTGACGCCCGTCCTCAGCGTGCTGCTGGCGGCGATCCCCTCGCGCACGCCCTGGTCGGCCAGCGCCAGCACGTACGGCAGCGTGGCGTTGGTCAGTGCATACGTCGACGTGACCGGCACCGCGCCGGGCATGTTCGTCACGCAATAGTGGGTGATGTCGTCCACCTGGAAGGTCGGCTGGGAGTGCGTCGTCGGGCGCGACGTCTCAAAGCAGCCTCCCTGGTCGATCGAGACGTCGACGAGGACGGCGCGCGACTTCATGAGCCCGAGCTGCTCGCGCGTGATGACGTGCGGCGCGCGCGCCCCGTGGATGAGCACCGCGCCGATGACGAGGTCTGCCGCCGGCAGCATCTCCTCGATCGTCAGCGTCGACGAGTGCACGGTCGAGGCGCGGCCGCCGAAGATGAGCTCGAGCTCGCGCAGCCGGTCGATCGAGCGGTCGAAGACGAACACGTCGGCCTGCATCCCGATCGCGATCAGCGCCGCGTTGAGCCCGACGACGCCGCCGCCGATGACGAGCACGGTCGCGGCCGCCACGCCGGGCACGCCGCCGAGCAGCACGCCGCGGCCGCCGAGCGGCTTCTCGAGCATGAACGCGCCGGCCTGCGTGGCGATCTTCCCGGCGACCTCGCTCATCGGCGCGAGCAGCGGCAGGTTGCCGTGCTCGTCCTCGACGGTCTCGTAGGCGATGCAGATCGCCCCGGATGTCCGCAGCGCGTCGGTCAGCTCGGGCGCCGCGGCGAGGTGCAGGTACGTGAACAGGGTGTGCTCGGGTCGCAGCAGCGCCACCTCGTCGAGCTGCGGCTCCTTGACCTTCAGCAGGAGCTCGGCGGCCTCGAAGACCTCCTCCGCCCCGGGCACGATGCGCGCGCCCTGCGCCTCGTACTGCTCGTCGGAGATCGCGCTGCCGACGCCCGCGCCGGCCTGCACGGCGACGTCGTGCCCGTGTTGGGTGAGCTCGCGCACGCCCGCCGGCGTCAGCGCGACGCGCGACTCGTCGGCCTTGATCTCGGTCGGGACGCCGACGATCACGCCGCGCTCCTCTCCGCGGGCGCCGCCTCGTGCGCGACGGTGAACGAGCACCCGCGGCGCTCCAGCTCTCCGAAGAGGTCGTCGGGATCGATGCAGGCCTCGGGCGGGCGCACGCCGCGAGCCTCGATCCGACCGCGGGCGATGAGCCGCACGGCGGCCGCCGCGGGGGCGGCGGTCGAGACGATCCCGCCGCCGAGCCCCCAGCCGTCCAGCGGGCGCGTCAGCGCGCTGACCGTGACCCGCCGGCTCGCCGAGCGTACCGCGACGACCTGCGCGGCGATCGCCTCGGCAGAAGGAGGCACGGCGGTACGTGCGATCGCCGCCACCTCCTCCTGCGAGGCACCCGCGAGCCGCTCGAGCGCGTCGGCCCGTTCGCTGCGCGCCTTGCCGGCCCCGTGCTCGGCGGCCGCCGCCGCCGCCCGCTCGGCGTCGAGATCGAGCAGGAGCAGCCCGCCGACCTCGGGGGACTCGGCGAGGTCGCGCACGATCGCGCGGGCGATCGTCCCGCCGGCGCCCAGGATCGCGATCGCGAGGCTCATCGCGAGCACCTCGCGGTCATAGCGTCAGCTCCCGTCCGCGCAGGGCGAGCCAGAACTCGATGCGGTCGCGCGAGCTCCCGAGGTCGCGCCCCGTCAGCTCCTCGATGCGGCGGATCCGGTAGCGCAGCGTGTGGCGATGGCAGTAGATCTGGCCGGCGGCGCGCTCCCAGTGCCCGTTGTTCTCGAGGTAGGCGTCGAGCGAGCGCAGGAGCTCGTCGGCGTACGCCGGATCGCCGTCCTCGACGGCCGCCAGCACCCCGTCGCAATAGGAGCGCAGCGCCTCGTCGTCCTGGAGCGAGAGCAGGAGCTGGAACGCACCGAGGTCGCGGTGCGACGCGACCTCCGGCGCGCCCCCGTTGGCCAGCCGCACGGCCTCGAGCGCGCAGCGCGCCTCGTGGAAGCTGCGCCGCAGCGACTGGGCAGCGGCGGCGCGGCTGGCGGCCGCGCGCACGTCGGAGAACTCCGCCGCGAGCTCGGTCCGCGCGGCGCGCGCGATCTCGATCGGGTCGCGGCCGGCGGCGTCGACGACCGCGCACAGCAGGGCGC
>JBOGYT010000347.1:0-18102 GCA_050696955.1 Solirubrobacteraceae bacterium
CGGCTGGAGCCCAACGGCGATGACGCGCGCGTGACGCTGACCACATGGCCTCAGGGCCGGGAGCGCGCGGTGGCCGACGCCGCCTACCACGGGCCGCCGATCCGCCTGCTCACTACAGCGCCGACGCCCCGATGACCTCCTGCCACCACGCGCGCTCGGCGTCCGTCGTCGCGGCTCGCAGCCTCCGCCGCGCCTGCCACTGGATCTGCTCGCGGCTTCCGACCGACACGTGCGGGCCGGTCACGGCGTAGCGCCCGTCCTCGAGCGCGACGAGCGCGCCCGGCACGTCCCAGCGCGTCCCGAGCCGCTGGACGACCTCGAGCCCCAGCACCTGCACCGGTGCATCCGGGTTGCCGTCGGCCTCCGTCCACGGCCGCGTCGTGAAGATCGGCGCGCCCGCCGTCGGTTCCCGCGGCGGGCGTGGCTTCGGTCCGACCGGTCCTGAGCGCCAGCGCTCGCGCGCCTCCTCGATCGCCGCGACGGCGCCCTGGCGCGCGACGATGTACAGCCGGTCGCCCGCCTCCAGGCGCGTCGACCCGCGCGGGGGCAGCGCCTCGTCGCCGCGTACGAGGACGTTGACGAGCGCCTCGCGCGGGAGCCCCAGGTCGCGCACGCGGACGCCGATCGCCGCGTCGCCGGCGACGATCGGGACCTCGACGACGTCGGCGCCGAGCTGGCGGATCGTGCCGACCTCGACGAGCTGCTGGCGCAGGGCGGGCTCCTGCGTCGTCGCGCCGAGCCAGCGGGCGAGCGGCTCGAACGTCGTGCCCTGCAGGAGCGTCGACAGCAGCACCGCGAAGAACGCGATGTTGAAGAACGTGTTGCCCTTCTCGATGCCCTCGATGATCGGAAACAGGGCGAGCACGACCGGCACCGCGCCGCGCAGGCCCGCCCATCCGAGCACGACCCGATCCGCCAGCCTCAGCGGCGCGAACGCGGTGGCGATCACGACCGCCACCGGCCGCGCCACGAACACGAGGACAAGCGCGACCAGCGTGCCCTCGAGCGCGATGTCGCCCAGTTCGGCCGGGAAGACGAGCAGGCCGAGCGCGAGGAACATCGTGAGCTGCGCGACCCAGGCGAGGCCGTCGTGGAACGCCGCCACGGTCTGGCGGGCCGGAAGCGGCGACGAGCCCATGATGAGCCCGGCGAGGTAGACGGCGAGAAAGCCGGAGCCGTGCAGCACGTCCGCGGCGCCATAGGCGAGCGCGACGACGGCGAGCGACGCCACGGGGTACAGGCCACCCGTCGCGAGGTTCGCGCGGCGGAATGCCTGCACGGCGAGCCATCCGACGGCGGCGCCGATGATCGCGCCGATCCCGAGCTCGAGCACGAACAGCCCGAGCATGTCGACGATGCCGAAGTCGTCGTGCTTGATCCACTCGATGAAGCCGAGCACGAGCAGTACGGCGACGGGGTCGTTCATCCCGGCCTCGGCCTCGAGCGTGCGCGCCAGGCGCCGTTTGAGCGTCGATCCGCGCAGCACGGCGAAGATCGCGGCGCCGTCCGTGGCCGAGACGATCGAGCCGACGAGCATGCCCTCGAGCAGCGACAGGTCGAGTAGCCAGGAGGCCGCGAGGCCGGTGATGATCGCCGTCAGCAGCGTGCCGACGACCGCGAGGCTGATCGCCGACCCGAGCACCGGACGGATCTCCGGGAGGCCCGCCGCGAGCCCGCCCTCGAACAGGATCAGCGCCAGCGCGATGATCCCGATCGTGCGCGCCAGCTCGTGGTCGTCGAAGTCGATCAACCCGAGGCCGTCGGAGCCGATCGCCATGCCGACGCCGAGGAAGAGCACGAGGCCGGGGATCCGCAGCCGCCCGGCGAGCAGCGACGCCGCGAGACCGAGCGAGAGCAGCGCTCCCGCCGCCAGGATGAAGGTCCCCTCGGTTCCCATCGGGGGATCCTGCCTGCTAGATCCAGCCGGCGCGGCGCAGCATGCGACGCAGCACGATGCCGCTGCCGAGCATCAGTCCCAGGGCGAACGGATATCCGAACGTCCATTTCAGTTCGGGCATGTGCTCGAAGTTCATCCCGTAGATGCTCGCGATGAGCGTCGGCACGCCGATGACGGCCGCCCAGCCGGAGATCTTCTTGACCGCGTCGTTCTGCTGGACGGTGATGACCGCGAGGTTCGCCTGGAGGATGCTCGTCAGCAGGTCGCGCAGCGTCACGACCTCCTCCTCGACGCGCTGCAGGTGATCCTCGACGTCGCGCAGATGGTCGCGCAGCCGCGGCGACACATCCGAGCGGGTTTCGGACTCGAGGACGTCGAGCGCGAGCAACAGCGGGTGGACGGCGCGGTAGAACTCGGCGAGCTCGCGCCGCAGGAAGTAGATCCGCCGCGTCTGGTCGCCCTCGGTCTCGAAGACCGCGACCTCGACCTCCTCGACGTCGTTCTCGAGCCCCTCGACGACCGGCTGGTAGTCGTCGACGATCTTGTCGAGCACCGCCCAGACGGCCGCGGCCGGCCCCTCGCGCAGGAGCTCGGGTCGCTGCTCGAGGCGCTCGCGCGCCGAGTGCAGCTCGCTCGCGCGCCCGTGCCGCACGACGATGACGTAGTTCGGCCCGGTGAACACGTGGACCTCGCCGAACTCGACCTCCTCGCGGTCGTCGAGGTAGCAGGCCGTGTGCACGACGAGGAAGTAGCCCTGGTCGTAGTCCTCGAGCTTCGGGCGCTGGTGGGCGTGCATCGCGTCCTCGACGGCGAGCTCGGGAAGATGGAAGCGCTCGGCGACCTCCTGCAGCTCCTCGGGATCGGGATCGTGCAGTCCCAACCAGACGAAGCCGTCGTCCTCGCAGCGCTCGGCCGCCTCCTCGAGCGGCAGCGGTCCTTCGTGCTGGCGACTGCCGTCCTGGTAGTGCGCACAGTCGAGGATCATCCTGCGCTGGAGAGTAGTCCGGCGCGTCGCGGCCGCGCGCGTCGCTACTTCGGGCCGAACCGGAGCACGCGGCGCAGCACCCAGAACGCGCCGCGCTCACGGCCGCCGTACGTGATGAGCGCCGAGTCCCAGGTCGTGCTCGGCGGCCCGGCGTTCCAGTGGTAGATGTAGACGCGGCGGACCTGCCGGTAACGCTTGGCGATGCGGTCGAAGATGTAGCGCGTCACGCGCGCCGCATGGCGCGGACCTTCGGGGATGTCGGTCGTGCTGTTGTTCGAGCGGCGGACGAGGCCGCCGGTCTCCGTGAGCCACAGCTTGCCCTTGCGGCCGATGAGCCGCAGCAGCTGGCGCAGGCGCTTGGTCTTGAAGCGGTTCGCCTCGACGTAGTTGTGCAGCCCCCACACCCGCGGCATGTAGCCGAGATGACGGCGGAACGCCCGCACCCATCTCGCCATCGACGGCAGGTCGATCACCTCCGACGCGAGGATCGTGCACGTGGCGCACTCGCGCCGCAGCGCGCGGTAATACGAGGCCACGAGCTTCGCGCGACGGCAGACCTTCTCGCCGCAGTGATTCGTCTCGTTCCAGGTGGCGAACGTCGTCGCCCACGCATAGCGACCGCGGAACGCGCGGAACTCCCGGCGCAGCCGCTTGGGCGATGGCAGGTGAAAGCTGTCCGCGCGCGAGTGGCCGAAGGTGATGAGCGGGTCGATGCCGTGGGCGTGCGCACCGTGCATCCAGGCGTCGAGCTCGGCGAGCTGCACGGGATGGCGCAGCACGTCCCAGGGCACCGCGATGCGCGCGTGCTTGATCCCCAGGTCGCTGAAGCGCGGGTCGGCGAACATGTCGCGCTTCTGGTCGGCGATGCCGATCTGGGGCGTCGTGGCGGCGGGTGCCACGGCGGGCGTCGCGAAGCACGCGATGAATGCGAGCAGCCCGGCCGCGCGCGCGGTGCACGAGAACATCGCCCGCTTCAGTCCCCGGTGAGGACGGTGTCGTCGTTGCTGTACGCGGGCGCGCAGCAACACAGCAGCCGCAGCGGCTGCGCGCCGGTGTTCACGATCTGGTGGGACGCGCCCGGCGGGATCACGATGCAGTCGCCCGGGCCCACGTCGCGCTCCTCGCCGGCGAGCCGCATGCGGCCGCTCCCGGCGGTGATGAAGTACAGCTCCTCGGTCACGCGATGCAGATGCTCGGTGGTCGCACCGCCGGCGGGCACCGTCGCCTCGGCCAGCGACTGGTTGACCGCCGGTAGCGACACCGCCCCCGCGAGCTCACGGATCGTGGAGCCGTCGAGCGTCACGAACGGCTCGGCGTCATCGAGATGAGAGACGTGCATCGGTGCTGCAAACACCCTATTGACCCGTACGGATCGCGGGCGCGCCACGCGGGGCGAGGGCGATCTGCGCCACCCCCAGCTCGGGCCCCGCGCCGAGCCGCCACCGCGAGCCCTACGAACCCAACCGCTCGAACTCCTCGGTCTCGCGCCGGACGGCGTCGAACTCGCCGGTCTCCAGGCGCGCCGCCACGTCCTCGTCGATCTCCCGCTCGGTCGCCTCCGGCTTCACGCGGCGCAGGAGCAGCGCGTCCAGCCGCCTGAACTTCAGGATCTCGAGCACGTAGACGAGGTAGGCGGACGCCGCGAGCACGAGCAGGCCGAGGCCGGCCATGACGGCGGCCCACCCGACATGCAACGTGCCGCCGTTGTCGGAGTACGGCACGAAGCGCAAGGCGAGCGCCAGGCCGGCGAGCGACAGCGTCCAGGCGTACAGGTACGCCACGGTGCGGCGCGTCGAGAAGCCGATGCGGTCGAGGCGGTGGTGGAAGTGCTCGCGATCGGCGGCATACACCGGCCGGTGGTACTTCATGCGCTTGAGGACGACGAACGTCGTGTCGAGGAACGGCACGGCGAGCACGATCAGCGGGAAGATGAGCGCGAGCACCGCGTTGGTCTTCACCGAGCCGAGCACGGCGATGCAGCCGAGCAGCAACCCGAGCAGGTTCGAGCCGCAGTCGCCCATGTAGACCGACGCCGGGTGGAAGTTGTGGATGAGGAAGCCGAGCGCCGCGCCGGCGGTGAGCGCGGCGAGGATGCCGGACTGGTTGCGTCCGAGGTCGAACGCGATGACGGCAAGCGCGGCGGCGCTGATCGCGCACACGCCGGCGGCGAGGCCGTCGATGCCGTCCGACAGGTTGACGACGTTCATGATCGCCACGAGGAAGAGCACCGTCAGCGGGCCGCCGGCGCTGCCGAAGTCGACTGCGCCGAGGAACGGGATCGTGACGTTGTCGACCGTCAGTCCCGCCTGCACCGGGATCGCCGCCGCGGCGATCTGGCCGAGGAGCTTGACGAGCGGATGCAGGTCGAAGCGGTCGTCGAGCCCCCCGACGAGCGTGATGAGCGCTGCCCCGGCGAGGATGCCGTTGAGCGCGTCGCTGCCCGGCAGCACGATCACCCCGGCGACCGTTCCCCCGGCGAAGATCGCCAGCCCGCCGAGCAGCGGCGTGCCGCCGGGCGCCAGCCCGCGACCACGCGCTGCGTCGACCGCCCCGAGACGGCGGGCGATGCGCATCGTCAGCGGGGTCAGCACGGCCGTCAGACCGAGCGCGATTGCGAACGCGGTCAGTGCGTCGAGCTCATCGAGCACGACTGCGACTGTAGCCGTCGGCTCGGCTTGCTACGGCTCTTCGATGAGGTCGACGCGCCGCGCGTGGCGGCCGCCCTCGAACTCGCCCGCGATGAACGCGCGCACGATCTCGTCCGCCTGCGCCGCCTCGATCCGCCGGCCGGACAGCGTCACGACGTTCGCGTCGTTGTGCTGGCGTGCGAGCTGCGCCTCTTCGGGGTCGTGGGCGTTGACGGCGCGGATCCCCGGGACCTTGTTGGCGACGATCGCCACGCCGACGCCCGAGCCGCACACGAGCACGCCGCGCTCGGCGTCCCCCGCAGCGACGAGACGCGCCGCCGGCCGGGCGAAGCGGGGGTAGTCGGTCGACTCATCGGTCTCGGGGCCGACGTCGACGACCTCGTGGCCGTCGGCGGCGAGCAGCTCCTTGACGTGCTCCTTGAGCTCGAATCCGGCGTGGTCTGAGCCAACGGCGATGCGCATGGTCGAGAGGCTACCCGGGACGCCGCGATCTACGACCCGTCGCCGAGTACGTCGTCGAGCGCTCCCCACGCCACCGCGCCCGCGCGGACGACCGACCACTCGCCCGCTTCGAAGCCCCGCAGGTCGATGACCGTCGACGGCGTGCCCGGCAGCTCGCCGCCGTCGAGCACGAGGTCGGCGGCCTCGCGCAGCGCCTCATCGACATCTTCGACCCGCCGCGCATCCGCCGCGCCCGAGCGGTTGGCGCTCGACTGGAGTACAGGCCGGGCGATCGCCGCGAATGCCCCCATCGCCGGCACCCGCAGCCCGAGCGTGTCTGGATCTGGCCCGCACGCGAGCGCGAACCGGCGCTCGGGGTTGGGCAGCAGCACCGTCACCGCACCGGGAAGCATTCGCTCGAGCGCCGCCCGCGTCCGCGGCCCGAGCTCGGGCATGGCATGCAACGCGGCCGGCACGGCGAAGAACATCACCGCCGCCGGCTTGCCGGCCTCGCGCCCTTTCAGCTCGTACAGCCGCGCCACGGCGCTCGGCGATCGCGGATCGCACGCCAGCCCGTAGACCGTGTCCGCCGGGAAGACGGCCACGCCTCCCTCGTCGATGCAGCGCTCGAACGCCGCGGCGTCGGCCGGGCCGAGCGTCATCGAACGCCGACCACGACGCGCTCGATGCCGGCCAGATCGGGACGCGCGTCGACGCCGCCGAAGCCGGCCTCGCGCATGAGGCGAGCGACCTCGCCGGCCTGTCCCTCGCCGACCTCGATCGCCAGCAGACGCGCACCCGCCGCGGCCGGCACGAGCCGGCGGATCACGTCGAGCCCGTCCTCGCCGGCGAAGAGCGCCCCCGGCGGCTCATGGCGCGTGATCTCGGGAGCGAGCGTCGCGCGCGCGCCCTCCGCGACATAGGGCGGGTTGGACAGGACCGCGTCGACCTTCCCCATTCCCGCGAGCAGGTCGCCCTCCACGAACATCACGTCGAGCGCGAGCCGGCGCGCGTTCGCGCGCGCCACCGCGAGCGCCCCGGCGCTGATATCGGTGGCGACGACGTCGAGATCGGGGCGCTCGTGCTTGAGCGCCAGGGCGACCGCGCCGCTGCCCGTGCCGACATCGGCCACGCGCGCGCCGACCGGCAACTCGAGCCCGACATCGACGAGCAGCTCGGTCTCGGGCCGCGGCACGAGCACGCGCTCGTCGACGTGCAGCTCGATGTGACGAAAGCCGCGCCGCCCGAGGATGTACGCAATCGGCTCGCGCCCCGCCGACCGGCGCCGCACCGCGTCCTGGAATGCCCGCACCGCCGGGCCGGCGACCTCCCGCCCGGGATCGGCGAACAGCGCCGCCCGATCGACGCCGAGCGCGTCGGCGAGCAACAACTCGGCATCGAGTCGCGGTGTGTCCGACCCCGCCGCCGCGATGGCGATCATCGCGGAGTCCAGCGCGTCGCGCACCGGGACGCCGCCGAACGCCATCAGGCCGTCGCCTGAAGCTCCAGCTTGCGCCGCTTCTCGTCGGCCTGGAGCGCCGCGGTGAACTCGTCCAGCGCGCCGGCGAGGACGTCGTCGAGGTTGTGCGCGGTGTGCTTGATCCGGTGGTCGGTGACGCGCCGCTCGCCGTAGTTGTAGGTGCGGATCTTCTCGGCGCGCTCGCCCGTGCCGACCTGCGAGCGGCGGTCGGCGGCGAGCTCCTCCTGCTGCGCGGCGAGCGCCTGCTCGTAGAGCCGCGCGCGCAGCACGCGCAGCGCGCGCTCGCGGTTTTGCAGCTGCGACTTCTCGTCTTGCATCGACACGACGATGCCGGTCGGCCTGTGCGTGATCCGCACCGCGGAGTCGGTGGTGTTCACCGACTGCCCGCCCGGACCCGACGAGCGATAGACATCGATCTGGAGGTCGCCCGAGTCGATCTGGACGTCGACGTCCTCGGCCTCGGGCAGCACCGCCACGGTGGCCGTCGAGGTGTGGATGCGCCCCTGCGACTCCGTCGCCGGCACGCGCTGCACCCGGTGGGTGCCGCCCTCGAACTTGAAGATCGAGTACGCGCCGTCGCCCTTGATCGCGAACGTGTACGCGCCGTCGTCCACCTGGAGCGGCTCGATCTGCAGCCCGCGTGCCTCCGCGTACTTCGTCAGCATCCGGAAGAGGTCGGCCGCCCACAGCCCGGCCTCGTCGCCGCCGGCGCCGGCGCGGATCTCGACGATGACGTTCTTGTCGTCGTTGGGATCGCGCTCGACCATCGCCAGCCGGATCTGCTCCTCGAGGCGCTCGATCTCCGCGCGCGCCGCGGCCAGCATCTCGCGCGCCTCGTCGTGATCCTCGCCGGCGTCGAGCATCTCGCGCGCGAAGGACTCGTCGTCGACCGCGCGGCGCCACGCCTCCGCGAGCTTCGCGGCCGGTTCCAGCTGGCGGAAGGCTCGACCGGCCACCGCCGCCCGGTTGCGGTCGGCGAAGACGTCCGGATCGGACATCTCCTTCTGCGCGTCGGCGAAGCGCGCCTCGATCTGTTGTACGAGCCGTTCGAGCACGCTCCGAGGTTAGTGCAGGTGCGCTCGCGCCTCGCGGCGCGCGCGTGCGCGCCGAAGCGCTGTCAGAGGCCTCGCGGGCGAGCCGGTGGCACGGGCGGCAGGGCCTTGAGATGCGCGGTGATCTGGGCGTGCGTCAGCGTTGAGCTACGGCGGAGCGCATGCGCCTCGGCGAGCGTGAGCAACGTCCCCTCGCTGTCGGGTCGCCCACCGTCGAGACACACGAGGTCCGGCTTACCGTCGGAGGCTGTCGGTCCCTTTCGCGCCACGCTAGACCCCCTTGCCGTTCTATGGGGAGAGCCTGCGAGTCCGCGGCATCCCAGCCACCGGCCCCGAATAGGCCTGGACACCGAACCTACTCTGGGTGTCAATGGGCCGGCCGGCCCGTGGTGGGGCGTCTTGCCAGTACGCGATCGCCGGCGCGCTCGACACGGCGGGGCTGTGCGACCAGCTCGACTTCACGTGGGACCCCGGCGCGCTCGTCCCTGCCCGGCCGCGGGGCGGTGGCGCGAGCACCACGTCGACTGAGTCGAACATCCGCTTGTCCTCGCGTTCGTCCGTTCAAGTGCTCAAGGCAGACGCAGAAAAGTCCGATGAGCAACAGGTGGAATCACATTGGAGCATCGGGCCACCGGAGGGCACAGGGGCGCAGCGTCGCCCCGACCTCGACGCGCACGCCACCGCCGCGCTCGATCGGCTCACAGGCTGGGCGGCGAAGGCGCTGCGGGCGCCCGCCGCGCTCATCTCGCTCGTCGACGGTGAGCGTCAGGAGATCGCGAGCTGCACGACCGACGACCAGCTCAGCCCGCCCGAGGACGGGCTCCTGGCCGATCTGCTGTGCGACAGGGTCATCCGCAGCGGCGAGCTGCTCGTCGTCGACGACGCGCGGGTGCGCGGCGTGCTTGCCCACATCGACGGCCGCCGGATCATCTCGTTCCTGAACGTCCCGCTCCTGAGCGCGAACGGCGAGGCGCTCGGCTGCTTCTGCGTCCTCGACACGCTCCCGCGCCACTGGACGATCGAGGACATCGAGCTCGTCACGGAGCTCGCGACGTCCGCCCTCACCGAGGTGAAGCTGCGTGCCGCGCGGGCGGAGACCGAGCGCGAGAAGCGCTGGTCAGACGGCCAGCAGGCCGTGCTCGAGCTCATCGCCGCGCGCGCTCCCCTCCAGCAGACCCTCAGCGAGCTGCTGCTTGCGGCCGAGGTGCACGCGCCTGGGATGCTCACGTCGATCCTCCTGCGCGAATCGGTGCGCGGCGGGCCGGACCGGCTGCGCCACATCGCAGGCCCGAGCCTGCCGCGCAGCTACGCCGTCGGGATCGACGGACAGACCGTCGGCGAGGGCCACGGCATGTGGTCCGCCGCGATCCGCTCGAGCCGCGGCGCGATCCTCGGCTGCTTCGAGATGCACTACACCGAGGGGCGCGAGCCGCATCCCGACGACCAGCTCATCATCGATCGCTCGACGCACCTCGCGCGGCTTGCGATCGAGCAGGCCGAGAGCGCCGCGGCGCTGCGCCAGAACGTCAGGCGCGCGCAAACGCTCGCCCGGGAGCAGACCGCGGTGCAGCAGGTCGCCACGAGCGTCGCGGCGGGAGACCCCCCGGAGACCATCTTCGCGCTCGTCGCCGAGCAGGTCGCCCGCCTGCTGAAGGCGGACTGCGGCTACGTCCTGCGCCTGGAGGACGACCTCCAGTACCGCAACCTCGCCTCGTGGACGCGCTATCCGGATCGGGCGTTCCCGACGGGCGCCACCGCGGACCATCTGCCCGACGGCGCCTTCTCCCAGCTGCGCGCGCACGGCGGCATCAGCCGGCTGACCCTCGATCCCGACGAGGATCCGCTGCGCTTCCGGCACCGGATCGCGGCAGCGGTCCAGGTCGACGGCAGCACGTGGGGCGTCGTCATCGCGCTGCGCGACGGCCGGCGCGGGTTCCCGCGCGAGGACGAGAAGCGCATCGCCCGCTTCGCCCAGCTGGCAAGCGTCGCCGTCGCCAACGCCGAGGCCCACGAGCGACTCGCCGCGCAGGCGCTCACCGACCCGCTCACGCGGCTCGCCAACCGGCGCGCGTTCGACCAGCGCCTCGAGGACGAGACCGAGCGCGCGCACCGCCACACGCGGGCGCTGTCGGTCGTGCTCGTCGACGTCGACCACTTCAAGGCGATCAACGACCGCTTCGGCCACGCGACCGGCGACAAGGTGCTTGTCCACCTCGCCGACAACCTGCGCTCGGTCATGCGCACGGGCGACCTGCTGGCGCGCATCGGCGGCGACGAGATGGCGATGATCCTGCCCGACTGCCGGCCCGAGAAGGCCGCACTCGTGACCCGGCGGATGCTGGCGACGGTCGCGGGCAAGGCGATGGCGCAGCGCCACGGCGTGACGCTCTCCGCGGGGGTGGCCGGGCTGACGGTCGGCCAGAGCGCCGACGACCTGTTGCGCTGCGCCGACCAGGCGCTCTACCGCGCGAAGGACGAGGGCCGCAACCAGGTCGTCAGCTACGAGCACGACATGACCGACGGCGCTCCGGCCATGCGGCTCAGCGCCTGATAACGACGCAACGACCGGCGTGGGCGCGGCCGGCACGTGCCGGGCCGGCCGCGCCGAATCGCTACGGGATGTTCACCGTGGACTCGCAGGCCACCTGACTGTCAAACCCGGGCCCACCGTCGGCTCGGTCGTACTGCGGGCCGCAGAGGTGCCGGTCCCAGCCCCGCATGCCGAACAGCGCGTCCCGGCCGGTCTCGCCGTACAGGACGTCGTTCTCCGTGCCGCCGTAGAGGCGATCGTTCCCGGGTCCGCCGAAGACGCGATCGGAGCCGCCCTCGCCGTAGAGCCGGTCGTTGCCGAGACCGCCGCAGACGAGGTCGTTGCGTCCCAGGCCGTGAATGACGTCGTTGCCGCCAAGACCGGCGATGACGTCCGGCCCGGGCGTGCCGAAGAGGGCGTCGTTGCCGTTCGTGGCCCCAGGGATGGTCACGATCTTGCCCTGGCACTTGACTGGGTTGGGCGCGATTGCGCCCGGCTGGCCGCTGGCCTGACTTGTGAACGCGGCGCCCGCGATCGTGGCGACGAGCCCGAATGCGATGAATGTGCGGTGCATGAGTCGTTCCTTTCGGTTGTGGTTCGAGGACCGTCGCCCGGGGCGGTTGTGATCGCGTGGCACTCGCGTGGCAATCGCGTGGCAAACCGGTCGAGCCGCGCCGCGGCCGTCCCGACGTGTGACGTGAGGCACACGGGCGTACGCGATCGGCACCTCGGGCCTCCATCAACCAGGCGACCCTCTGCCAGTCAAAGGAACCGCCATGAACGCCGCATCCCGGGCTGCGACCCGATCACGAGCCGCGCTGGAGTTCCGCCTGCTGGGCCCGGTCGACGTCGTGCGCGACGGGCAGGCGCTGGCGGTCGGCGGGCCGCGCCAGCTCAGCCTGTTGACGATGCTGCTGCTGCAGCGCGACCGCGTCGTGTCCACCGACCGACTCGTCGAGGACCTCTGGGCGGGCGCGCCGTCGGCGGGCGCGCGAACGACGATCCGGTCCTACGCCTCGCGGGTCCGCGCGCTGCTGGACTGCGATCCCGGCGTCACGCTGTGCAGCCGTGCCGGTGGGTATGTGCTGACGTGCGACGGGGACCGGGTCGACTCCGTACGGTTCGAGCGCCTGGGAGTCGAGGGGCGGACACGGCTTGCCGCCGGCGATGCGCGCGCGGCCAGCGATCTGTTCGCTCGCGCGCTCGCGCTGTGGCGCGGTCCCGTGCTCACCCCGGTCGCCGACAAGCCGTTCGCGCGGCTCGAGGCTGTGCGTCTGGACGAGTTGCGGCTCACCGGGCTCGAGGGCTGGGTCGAGGCTGAACTCGCGCTCGGCCACCACGCCGACCTCGTAGGCCGGCTGGAGGCGCTCACCGGTGAGCATCCGCTGCGTGAGCGGCTGTGGGCCGCGCTGATGACGGCGCTGTACCGCTGCGACCGCCGCGCCGACGCGCTCGACGCCTACGCGCGCGTCCGGGCACTGCTCGTCGAGCAGCTCGGCCTCGAGCCGGGCGAGCGCCTGCGCCGTCTTCAGACCGCGATCCTGCGCGACGAGCTGGCGGCGGCGCGGGCCTCGGCGCCGCGCGCGCAGGAAACTCGTGCGCCGCCCCCACCGCTGCCGCTACGACTGACGAGCTTCGTCGGCCGCGAGCGCGAGCTCCGCGAGCTCGGGGAGCTCGTCGGCCGCGCGCGGCTCGTCACGCTGGTCGGTCTGGGCGGTGCGGGCAAGACGCGCCTTGCGCTCGAAGCGGCGGCGTGCGCGCCCGACGCGTGCTTCGTCGACCTGTCCGCGCTCGCCGGCCCGGCGGGCGCCGAGCTCGTGGAGCAGCGGATCGCGGTTGCCCTCAACGTCGAGGAGCGCAGCGGCGGGGAGCTGGGCGAGCTGCTCGCCGAGCACGTGGGTCCGGGCGCCTCGCTGCTCGTACTGGACAACTGCGAGCACGTCGTCGACGCCGTTGCCGCGGTCGCCGTCGACCTCCTGCGCCGCTGCCGAGGGCTTGTGATCCTTGCAACGAGCCGCCGACCGCTGGGCGTACCGGGCGAGATGACGTTCGCGGTCCCACCGCTGTCGCTCCCCGGCGAGGACGGCCGCGGGATCGACGATTGCGAGGCGGTCACGCTGTTCCTCGACCGCGCTCGAGCGGTGCGGCCGCGACTGGAGCTCACGGCGCCGCTCCGCGCGACCGTCGCGGCTATCTGCCGCGCGCTCGACGGCCTGCCGCTCGCGATCGAGCTGGCCGCCGCGCGTGTCGACGTCCTGACGCTCGATGAGATCGCCGCGCATCTCGGCGAGTGCTTCCGGTTCCTGCGCACGACGCAACGCCACGCGCAAACGCGGCATCGCACGCTGCGCGCCGCAATGGACTGGAGCTACGAGCTGTTGCGCGACGACGAGCGGGCCGTTCTGCGCGAGCTGGCGATGTTCGCCGGCGGCTTCGATCGAGCGGCCGTCACGACCGTCTGCTGCGACGGCGACGGCGAGCGAGCGCTCGACGTGTTGACGCGACTCGCACAGGCCTCGCTGGTCGCCGTCGAGGAGAACGACGGCGGGATGCGCTACCGGCTGCTGGAGACGGTGCGACTGTATGCCACCGATCGGCTTGCGCGGGCCGGCGGCGCGGACGCGCTGGCGCGGCGCCACGCCGACCACTATCTGGCGCTCGCGGAGTCTGCCGAGGCCGAGCTGGACGGACCCTGCCAGGAGCGCTGGCTCGCCCGTCTGGACCGAGAGCACGACAACCTGCGCGCGGCGCTGCGGTTCTCGCTCGGCGCCGCACACGATCCGGCGACGGCGACCGCGGCCCGGATCGCCTGCGCGCTGTTCGGCTTCTGGCGTGTGCGCGGTCACTACACGGAGGGGCGTGACTGGTACGCGCGCGTGCTCACCGCCGACGGCGGCCGGCTGCCGGCGGCGCAACGAGCCCGCGTCCTGACCGCGGCCAGCGCGCTGGCACTGCTGCAGTGCGACTACGCGAGCGCCGAACGGCTCGCGCGCGAGAGCCTCGTGCTGCAGCGCGAGCGCGGCGACCAGCCCGGGATCCTCACCACGCTGCGCGTCCTGGTCAGCATCGCGCGCGAGCGCGGCCAGTATGAAACCGCGCTGGCGCTGCAGCGCCAGCGCCTCGAACTGGCGCGCGAGCTGCGCGACGAGCGCGCGATCGTCGGGGCGCAGATCGACCTCGCATTCGTCCTCTGGCTCCATGGCGAGCTTGCTCGTGCGGGCAAGCTCGCCGAGCGGACGCTGTACCGCGCGCGCGGGCTCGACGAACCCGCGCTCGTGACCGCGTGCCTGCTCAGCGTGGGAGCGGCCGCGCTACATCGCGGACAGCCACTGGCCGCGCGGGCGGCCTGCGACGAGGCGTTTGCGATCTCTGAACGCCTCGGCTTCGAGGAGGGGATCGCATGGGCGCAGGACCTTCTCGGCACGCTCGCGCTGCGCGCCGGCGACCACTGCTGCGCGGCCGATCAGCTCGGCGCGAGCCTTACCGGTCATCTCGAGCTCGGCGACCGCTGGCGCTGCGCAAGCGTGCTCGAGACGGTCGCCGCCCTGGCCTGCGACGCAGGCGACCCGGAACGCTCGGCGCGGCTGTTCGGCGCCGCCGCCGCGCTGCGCGATGCGCTCGAGACGCCGGTGCCGCCATGCGAGCGCGGCGCCCGCGAGCGCTACGTCACCGCCGCCCGGACTGCCTGCAGGCCAGAAACATGGGTGCGCGAGTGGGCTGCCGGCCGCCGCCTGAGTCTGCGTGACGCGCACCGCCAGGCGCTCGACGTGCAGCCGCGGCCCGGCGAACTGCGCCGGGCGGGATGACGGTTACGCAACGACCTCCATGCCGATCCGGTCCTCCTCGCTGGCCTGGTCGGGCTGCTCGACGGCGAGCACCGCGTCGAGCGCCGCGATCGCGACCGCGAGCTGCGCGAGGTCGGGCTCGCGCGTGGTGAGCAGCTGAAGCTTCAGACCCGGCAGCATGAGCGCCTGCACCCAGCGCTTGGAGCGGTTGCGGCCCATCCACTTGATGACCTCGAACGCGAGGCCGGCGACGAGCGGGATGCCGACGACCCGCGACGCGAACAGCCAGTACCACGCCGGCGTGCCGAGCGGCGCGAAGACGAAGATCGCGACGATCATGACGATGAGCAGGAAGCTCGTGCCGCAGCGCGGATGCAGGCGGCTGAACTTCTGCGCGTTGGAGGGCGTCAGCTCGAGCCCCGCCTCGTAGCACGAGATGACCTTGTGCTCGGCGCCGTGGTACTCGAAGACGCGCTGCAGGTCCTTCAGCCGCGAGACCGCCCACAGGTACGCGAGGAAGATCGTGATACGGATGAGCTTCTCGACGATGACGAAGACCACCGAGTTGGGCAGCGAGTCCTTGAACAGGCTCGTCAGGCCGACCGGCAGCAGGAAGAACAGCCCGATCGCCAGCGCGAGCGCGAGGATGACCGTGCCGGTCCACGTTCCGCCCGAGATCGGCTCCTCGTCCTCGGGCAGCTGCGCGTTGGCCGAGAGGTTCAGCGCCTTGAAGCCGATCTTCAGCGACTCGACGAGCGCGACGACGCCGCGGATGATCGGCAGGCGCAGCCACCGGTGGCGCTTGAGCGCCGAGACGAGCGGGAAGCTCTGCACCTCGATCTCGCCGAGGGCGGCTTCGTGGACCTCGCGCGTGCGGCCGGTGGCCTTCTGCTCCTCGGACGGGACGCGGACCGCGACGGCCCACGTCGACACGCCGCGCATCATCACGCCCTCGAGCACGGCCTGGCCGCCGACCGGGAGGTCCCGGCTGGCGACCAGCGTGCCTTCCGGCAGCCGCTCGGGTTCTTCAGCGACCGCCACCAGCTAGCTCACTTCGTTACTTGGAGGCCTGGCGCTTGGCGGCGCGGCGCTTGAAGCGGTCGACGCGACCGCCGGTATCGACGAGCTTCTGTCGACCCGTGTAGAACGGGTGGCAATTCGAGCAGATCTCGACGTGGATCTCGGACTGGGTGGAGCGCGTCTCGAACTCGTTGCCGCACGTGCAGCGGACGTGGGCCTGGACGTACTCGGGATGGATGTCGGTCTTCATGATCTGCCCAGTGTATCGACGGACCCGCGGCGATCTTGAGTCTGCGCTGGACGCTGTTCGCATCTGCCAAATGGCAGGTGAAGGATCGGTCCCAAGGGGGACGAGCCCCGCGTACATGTGCAGTACGTTCGGCGTGTGAACCGGCTCTGGTCGTTAGCGCGCAGTCACGGCTTCGATGTGCTCATCGTGATCGGAGCGCTCGACGCCGCCCTCGAGGTCGCGCTCAGGCACGACGCGGGGCTGGAGCTGCACACGACGCGGTGGTTCGCGGTGCCGGCGGCGGCGTGCGTGGTGCTGGTGCTGCTGGGTCGCCGTCGCTTCCCGTTCACCGCGCCGGCGGCGATGTGGGTCTTGGCCGCCGCGCTGTCGCTCGTCGAGGGGTGGCTGGTGGTGTCGGTCGCGGCGCTGTATGTCGCCGCGTTGGTCTCGTCGTTTCTGCTCGGAAACGTCCCTGACGTCGTCCGCGCGCGTCTCGGGTTGGCGGTGACGGTGGGCGCCATGGCGATCGTCGTGTCCAACCATCCGGACCACAACGCCGGCGACTTCGTCTTCCTCCCGGGCATCATGGCGATCGCCTGGCTCGCCGGCTTCGCCCTGCGCGAGCGGGCCGGGCAGGCCGAGGCGGCACAGGAGCGCGCGATCCAGGCCGAGCGCGAGCGCGAGGAGAACGCTCGCCGCGCGGTCTTCGAGGAGCGGGTGCGGATCGCGCGCGAGCTACACGACGTCGTCGCGCATCACGTGAGCATGATGGGCGTCCAGGCGGGTGCCGCGCGCATGGTCATCGACCGCGATCGCGTCAAGGCCAAGGACGCGCTGGCGGCGATCGAGGCCTCGAGCCGGCAGGCGGTCGACGAGCTGCACCGGCTGCTCGGTTTCCTGCGCCAGGCCGGCGACGCGGACGATCTGGCTCCCAGCCCGGGGGTCAGCCAGCTGCCCCGGCTGGCGGCCGGGATGAGCGATTCGGATCTCGCCGTCCGGGTGGGCGTCGAGGGCGAGGAACGGCCGCTGCCGCCCACGGTCGACGTGTCGGCATACCGGATCGTGCAGGAGGCCCTCACCAACACGCTCAAGCACGCCGGGGCGTCGCGGGCCGACGTGCGACTGCGCTACTGGCCCGGGGAGCTCGAGGTCGAGATCGTCGACGACGGCCGCGGCGGGGGCGGTCCGTCCGCTGGCGGCAGCGGCCTCGGGCTCATCGGCATGCGCGAGCGCGCCGCGCTGCACGGCGGGCAGCTGTCGGCCGGCCCGATGCCCGGCGGCGGGTTCGCCGTCCGCGTCAAGCTCCCGACCTCGGACGGTGCGCGATGAGCGTCGGCGTGCTGCTGGCCGACGACCAGGCGATGGTGCGAGCGGGGTTTCGCATGATCCTCGAGTCCGACCCGGACATCTCGGTTGTCGGTGAGGCGGCCAACGGCGAGCAGGCGGTCGCGTCGACCCGGCGCCTGCGCCCCGATGTCGTGCTGATGGACATCCAGATGCCCGACTGTGACGGGCTTGCGGCCACGCGGCGGATCACCGACGAAAGCGAGCTGCGCAGCCGCGTCGTGATCCTCACCACGTTCGAGCGCGACGATTACATCTTCGAGGCCCTGGACGCGGGCGCCAGCGGCTTTCTGCTCAAGAACGCCCCACCCGAGGAGCTGCTGCACGCGGTCCGCGTCGTGGCTGCGGGCGACGCCCTGCTCGCCCCGTCCGTCACGCGGCGGATCATCGAGCAGTTCGCCCACCGACCCGTCAAGCCGGAGCTCGACGCGAAGCTCGAGTCCCTGACACAGCGCGAGCGCGAGGTGCTCACGATGCTCGCCCGCGGCAAGAGCAACGCGGAGCTCGCGGCCGAGCTCTTCGTCAGCGAGGGCACCGTCAAGACGCACGTCTCCAGCCTGCTGGCCAAGCTCGGCCTGCGCGACCGGGTCCAGGCCGTCGTGCTGGCCTACGAGAGCGGCCTCGTCACGCCCGGCGAGCAGTAGCCGCCTCCGTCGTTCGACACACGCGACCGCACGAAGATCGGCACTAG
>JBOGYT010000348.1:0-5766 GCA_050696955.1 Solirubrobacteraceae bacterium
CGGCCAGGGCGGCGACGGGCCGGGCGACGACGGCCGCGACCTGCCGGTCGACCCCGGTCCCGATCCGGGTCCCGGCCGGGCCGCGCCGCCTCGTGCGCGCCTGCAGTCGGAGGCGTTCGATCGCGCACGCGCCGATTGGGAGCACGAGCTGAAGAAGCACGCGCGCGATTAGGGGGAGGCGGCTTACACGCGGGGTCGCGACGGGCGCCTGGGACGGGTCCTCGCGTTTCTTCGAGCGCTGCCCTGCGGCCGGCGATCAGCGCAGCCGGCGCACCGCCTCGGCCCGCAGCGCGCCGAAGCGCGCGAGCGCGTCGCGTGTGCTCGCGGTCTGTGCGGGCGCTCCGAAGCTGACGGTCTCGCAGTCGCCGGGGACAGCGGTGCTCGCGGAGGGCACGTATACGGTGTCGCGGCCGGTGCCGCAGGAGATGATGCTGCCGCCGGAACTGACGTCGATGCGGTCGGCGCCAGGCCCTGCGTCGATGTTGTTGCCAGAGGTGATGCGGTCGCTGCCGGGGCCGCCCGTCACGCCGACCGAATCGGGCGAGGTGATGATGACGTCGTTCCCCAGGCCGCCGCTGGCCCGCACCGGGGATGTGGGAGCGGCCACGATCGTGTCGTCGCCGCCGCCGCCGTCGAGGGTGCCCAGGCTATGGGCACCCGTCGCGGCGAGGTAATCGTCATCGTCCTCGCCGTTGAGGAAGACTCCCGGTGCCCCTGAGGTCAGCGTGTCGCGGCCCCGTCCACCCCAGCCGTAGGTGCCGTTGTCGGCAGCGAGCAGGATCCTGTCGTTGCCGCTGCCGCCGTAGCCCCAGGCCTGCCCGCCGTCCGACGCGAAGTCGTCGTTGCCGGGCCCGCCGTAGACCGTCGAGTTGGGAGAGAAGGGAACGATGTCCGCGCGGTCGTCGCGGTCGCCGAGGTCGACGATCCACGGACCCGTGGTGCAGACGATCGGCTCACCGCTGACGCACCCCTCGAGCACCGTGATCGGCGCGGACGTCTCGGAGAACAGCTGCTCCCAGTATGAGACGGGCGATCGCGCCACCGAAGGTGCGTTGACTTCTCCCGGCGCGGCCGTATAACGGTGCGTCGAGCCGTCGAAAGTCAGCGTGGCCGCATCGGCCGTACTCGCGAGCGCTGCGCTTGCGAGCAGCGCGAGGAGCGGGAGGCGAACGATCATTTCAGTGACCGTAGGGGTGGTCGCCGCCGTCCGCGCTGGACTATCGTCCAGTTTGCCGGAGGTTTCGGCCGGCCCTCGCGTACCTGTTGGAGGCAGCAGACCCAGTCGGGGAACGCTGCGGCGCATTTTACCGACAATGGCTTTCGGATCGCACACACGAGACCGTCATGGCCACCCTCGCCGCCCCGGAGCCGACGTGGCGCTGCGCTCCGCTGCGATCGAGGTGTAGGAAAGCATGTTCCCGAGCGACCGGATCGCCCCGCCGCTCCCTGTCATGTTCGGGCGTGCCGCTCCCTCGTGGATCCGGCATGCGTACCCCGACATCGTCAAGCCGGGCGTGCAGTTCGTTCCGGCGACGGTGCGCTCGATCGATCCCGTCGCCAAGCGTGTGGAGACCGACGCGGGGCGGTTCGACGGCGACGTCATGGTGGTCGGGCTCGGCGCTGACCTGGACATCGTTGACGGCGTTCGAAGAGCGTGGCACCCGCGACGCGAGGTATGCGAGCTTGATCGCGAACGCAAGGTCGCAACCCTGCGTGATGGTGGCGAGATGCCCTTCGACCTGTTCCTCGGCGTTCCGGCCCACCGAACCCCGACGGCCGTCGTCGAGTCGGGGATGACGGTCGACGGGTGGATCCCGGTCGACCCGCTGACGCTGGAGACCGCGTTCCCGGGCGTGTACGCGGTCGCCGACGTGGCGGCCGTCGGAACGCCGCGGGCCGGAACGTTTGCGCAGGGCCATGCGGCATGTGGCCGCCGAGCGAATCGCCTCCGCGTGAGACGCAGCGTGTTCGGTGCACGGAGCGGCCGCACGGTCGCCGGCCGCGGCGGCACAGCAGCCGGCGAGCGTACGTGCGACGACGACATCTCCGACCGCATCCGGCAGGCGTTGCCGTGGGACGGCTACGGCGCAGACTCAATCTCGCGGCGCAGAACGATCGGATCCCCGCCGCCGTGCGGCGACGAAGTTGACCCCGAGACCACGCGAGGTGGCCCGCATTCTCGTCGCCGAGCGCATGCGGCGCTGCGGGCGCTACGGATACGGCTGGACACGGCGGTTCAGCCCTCGGTCTAGTGCGATCGGCAACGCTCGCCTTGGCCGGGCGGCACGTCGATCACGATCGTGTATGTCCGCGCGCAGCGACCGGAAACATCTCGTGGACGAGCTCGAGGCTGCGCGCGCGCGCATCGCCGAGCTCGAGTCGGCGCTGCAGCGGCGCAGCCACGACGGGATGACCGCGGTGCTGCGCATCGAGGTCTTCCGCGAGCAGCTCGCCGACGCGCTTCGGCGCGCGCGGCGCGGCGGGTGGCAGGGCGCCCTCATCGTGCTGCAGGTCGACCGGCTCGCCGACATCCATCGCGAGCACGGCTTCGCCGGCGGCACCGCGCTGCTCGGCGCCGTCGTCGCTGCGATGCGCGCTGGCACGCGCGGCGGCGATCCGATCGGGCGCGTCGACCACGACCGCTTCGCTGTGCTGCTGCGCGAAGGCGACGAGGCCGGCGCGCGGGCGTGCGTCGCGCGCGTAGTGGGCGACATCGCCATGCTTGCGGCCGGACGGGTGCATGGCGTCTCGGCATCGGCCGGCGTCGCGCTGTTCGGGCCGGGAGACGACGACGCGGTGCTCGTGTTCGACCGCGCCGATCGGGCGCTGCAGGCCGCGCAGCACGGCGGCGGCGGGCGCGCCGTGATCGCCGCGCGGGACGGCGACGAGATCGGCGTCAGCGCGAAGCTGCACCGCCGCGACGCCGTCGAGGCGCTCGCGGTCGCGCTGCTCGAGCGCGACCGCTACACCGGCGAACACTCCGAGTCCGTCGTCGATATGGCCGCCGCGGTGGCGCGCAACGTCGGACTGTCGGCGGCGCACATCGACGACGTCCGCGCGGCGGCGCTGCTGCACGACATCGGCAAGGTCGGCATCCCGGACGCGATCCTCAACAAGCCCGGACCACTGACGCCCGACGAGCGCACGGTCATGGCCGAGCACCCAGTCATCGGCGAGCGCATCCTGCGCAGCATTGGCGGTTTCGCCGCGGTGGCCGACATCGTGCGCCACGAGCACGAGTCGTTCGACGGCTCGGGCTACCCCGACGGGCTCGTGGGCGACCAGATCCCGATCGGCAGCCGGATCATCCTCGCCTGCGACGCCTATCACGCGATGACGAGCGACCGGCCCTACCGCGCGCGCATGTCGCACGCCGACGCGTTCGCCGAGCTCAACCGCTGCGCGGGTCGGCAGTTCGACCCCGACGTCATCGCGGCGCTCATCGCGCACTTCTACCACCACCGCACGGGTCGCACCGCCGCAACGAGCTGACAGCGCGCCGAGGAGGCCTGACGAGCGCGTGCCGACGTGCGTCTAGGAACGGGACGCGTCAACGACGCCGCGGCCGGCCTCTTCGGCGGCCGTCCATGCGGTGATCCAGTCGCCGAGCTCGGCCGCGGTGACCGGATGCTGAACGAAATAGCCTTGTGCTTCTTCGCAGCCGGTGCGTGCGAGCTGCTTCCAAACCGCTGCGGTCTCGACGCCCTCGGCGACGACCCGCAGGCCGAGACGCTGTGCGAGTTCGATCGTTGAGCGCACGATCACCTCGTCGGCACGGGACTCCTGCATCGCCATCACGAAGGACTTGTCGATCTTGAGCTCGTCAATCGGCAGCCGCTTGAGGTAGGAGAGCGATGATGACCCGGTTCCGAAGTCGTCGAGTGACAGCTTGACGCCGATCTCCTTGAGCGATTCGAGCACCTCGATGACGCGTACGGGATCGGCGAGGATGATGTTCTCCGTCACTTCCAGAACAAGTTGGTCGGGCGGTATCTGCCATTTTTCGAGGAGCGCGGCGACGTCGTCGTGCAGGCGCAGGTCGAGCAGGTTCGGGACCGCTAGGTTGACGGCCACGCTCAGGAGCAGGCCATCGTCGCGCCACAGCTTGCATTGGTGTAGCGCCATGTCGATCACGTGCATCGTCAGCGGCCGCATCAGCGTCGTCTGCTCCGCCAGCGGGATGAACTCCATCGGCCTGAGCAGTCCGCGCTCGGGGTGATCCCAGCGGATGAGCGCCTCGACGCCCGCCACCGCGCGCGTACGCAGGTCGACCTTGGGCTGGTACTGCAGCGCGAACTCGCCGCTGTCGATGGCTCCGCGCAGGTCGCCGAGCAGGCTCAGCCGGTCGAGGCTGTGGATGTCGCGCTCGGGCGCGTAGATCTCAAATCCCGCTCGCGACTCCTTGGCCTGGTACATCGCGACGTCCGCGCGCTGGACGAGCGCCTCGGCGTCGGCCGCGTGCCGTGGCGCTGACGCGATGCCGATGCTGACCTCGATGTGAATCCGCAGGCCGCGGATCGTGAACGGCTGATTGATCGCGGCCTGGATGCGCTCCACGACCGGCACCGCCGCATCCGCGTCGAGCCCGGGCAACAGGACGGCGAACTCGTCGCCACCGAGCCGGGCGAGCGTGTCGCCCGCGCGTAGCGCGTCCAGGACACGCGGTCCGATCTGCTTGAGCAGCACATCGCCTGCCTGGTGGCCGAGCGTGTCGTTGAGCTCCTTGAAGCCATCGAGATCGGCCATCAGCAGGGTCAGGGGACGGCCGTCTGCGCGCCCGCTGCGCAGGTGCGCGGTCATGCGCTCGTACAGAAGCCTGCGGTTCGGCAACCCCGTGAGCTCGTCGGTGGTCGCCTGACGGCGCGTCTCAGACAGCTGGCGCACCTCGCGGAAGCTCAACGTGAGGCGCACGAAGGCCGCTCCGAGCGTCGCGGTCGCCAGTGTCAGCGACGCGACGTTGATGTGGTTGACGTTCCCATACACCAGGACGCCGAGGGACGCGCACGAGAACAGGATCGGCGCGACGAGCACGGGCCACGTACGGGCGGTGTGCGTGGCCGAGCGCGCCGGCGCCTGCCAGGCGGCGATCGCCAGCAGGAGCATTCCAGCGGGCCATAACGCGTCGAGCCAGGTGCCCTCGACGAAGACCCCGCTGGCCACGCGGTACAGGTAGATGCTGTCGGCGATCGCGAACAGGATGAGGCCGCAGCCGATCAGGGCCAACGCCCTGCCCGGCCGCCAGGCGCTGAGCGCGAAGCCGCCAACGACGAGCGCGATCAGCAAGAGGTCGCACAGCGGGTAGGCGAGGTTTGTCGCGACGACGGCCGTCGCGCCGCCGGTATCGGCGACCATCGACGGCACAACGAATGCGGTGCCGACCGCGCCGATGGCGAGGACGCCGATCAGCCCGTCGAGCCACACGCTGGACCCGATGACCGCTTGGCGCCGGCGGACGAGCAACATCAGCGCGACGTACGCCGCTGGGTAGAAGCTCAGGTACAACAGGTCCGCTCCCGACGGATAGGGCGGCGACGCGAGCCCCTTCACGAAGGCGCTCCAGTACATCGAGCCGAGCGCCCACAACAGCATCCCGGACCCGAGGGCCGTCCAGATCAGCCGGTCCGTGCGAACGAGCCACACCCGCGTGAGGCAGACCGCGGCGGCAGCGACCAGCACCCCGCTGAACAGCCACGTCTTGACGAAGGTGTCCGCATCGATACCCCACGCCGGGGTGATGACGTACAGCAGGTACAGCGCCCACGCACC
>JBOGYT010000349.1:0-4268 GCA_050696955.1 Solirubrobacteraceae bacterium
CTACCGCAGCTCCGAGGGGGCGGTGCTCGACGACTTCCCCTACCACCAGACCGTGCTGCACGGGGCGAGCCCGGAGTACGAGGAGCTGCCCGGCTTCACCGACGACATCGGCGACTGCCGGAGCCCCGACGACCTGCCGAAGGCGGCGCGCGACTACCTCGCGTTCATCGAGGAACACGCCGGCGTCCCCGTGAAGATGGTCGGAGTGGGTCCTGGCCGCGAGCACATGGTGACGTTCTAGGGCCCCGGATCGGGCCCGCGCGTTCCATAGACTGCCGCGGTCATGTTCGAGAAGGTCCTGGTCGCGAATCGCGGCGAGATCGCGATCCGCGTCATGCGTACCCTGCGCGAGATGGGCATCGGCTCGGTGGGTGTCTACTCCGAGGCCGATCGCGAGACGCCGGCCGTCCGCTTCGCCGACGAGGCCTACCTGCTGGGCCCGGCGACGCCCGCCGAGAGCTACCTGAACATCGAGAAGATCATCGAGGTGGCGAAGGAGGCGAACGCCGAGGCCGTCCATCCCGGCTACGGCTTCCTCGCCGAGAACGCGGCCTTCGCGCGGGCGTGCGAGGAGGCCGGGGTCGTCTTCATCGGGCCGCCGGCGAGCGCGATCGACGCGATGGGATCCAAGACGCGGGCGCGCGAGCTCATGGCCGGCGCCGGCGTGCCGATCGTTCCCGGCACGACCGCGCCGGTGCCCGACCTCGACGCTGCGCGGAAGATCGTCGCCGAGGAGATCGGCTACCCGGTCGCGGTCAAGGCGTCCGGCGGCGGCGGCGGGAAGGGCTTTCGCGTCGCGCTCGAGGCGTCCGAGCTCGAGTCGGCCTTCGAGGGCGCGGCCCGCGAGGGCGAGAAGCTCTTCTCCGACGCGACCGTCTACCTCGAGCGCTACCTGCCCGACCCGCGCCACGTCGAGGTCCAGATCCTCGCCGACGCGCACGGCTCGACGATCCATCTCGGCGAGCGCGACTGCTCGATCCAGCGCCGCCACCAGAAGCTCATCGAGGAGTCGCCGGCGCCGGCGTGGGTCGTCGACGACGCGCTGCGCGAGCGCATCGGCACGATCGCGATCGAAGCGGCCGAGGCCGTGGGCTACCGCGGCGCCGGGACCGTCGAGGGCCTGCTGTCATCCGACAGCGACGAGTACTTCTTCCTGGAGATGAACACGCGCGTGCAGGTCGAGCACTGCGTGACCGAGATGACGACCGGCGTCGACATCGTCAAGGAGGGCATCCGCGTCGCGGCCGGCGAGCCGCTGTCGGTGAGCCAGGACGACGTCGAGCTGCGCGGCCACGCGATCGAGTGCCGCATCAACGCCGAGGACGCGGCGCATGCCTTCGCGCCGGCGCCGGGGCGAATCGAGGCGTACATCGAGCCGTCGGGCCCGGGCGTCCGCGTCGACTCGGGCGTGCGCGCCGGCAGCGAGATCGCATCGATGTACGACCCGATGATCGCCAAGCTCATCGTCTGGGACCGCGACCGCGAGCAGGCCACGCGGCGCATGCTGCGCGCGCTGAGCGAGTTCGAGATCGAGGGCAGCCAGGGCCTGACGACGCTGATCGCGTTTCACCGCGCGCTGCTTGCGACCGAGCAGTGGGCGCGGGGCGAGACGTGCCGCGACCTGCTCGACGATGCCGAGTGGCTCGAGGCGCTGGCGGCTGACCCCGACGCCGCCGAGGGTGCCGGCGAGGCCGAACAGGAGGAGACGGTCGAGCAGACCTACACGGTCGAGGTCTCGGGCCGCAAGTTCGACGTGCGCGTCATCGGACCGCCGCCGCTCGCGCATGCCAACGGCGCCCCCCCGCCCGCCCGCCGGCCGCAGCGCGCCGAGCGGGGAGGGCGTGGCGCCGCGGCGAGCGGCGACACGCTCGCCTCCCCGATGCAGGGCAACGTCTGGAAGGTCGCGGTGCAGGAGGGCCAGAGCGTCGAGGAGGGCGAGGTCGTCGCGATCATCGAGGCGATGAAGATGGAGAACGAGATCACCGCCCACAAGACGGGCGTCATCGCCGAGCTCGCCGTCGCCGAGGGCGACTCCGTCGCTCACGGCGACACGCTGGCCGTCATCCAGGACGCGACATGACCTGTAGGCCATGAGCACGAGCACGACGGCCCGCGCGTGGGTCGCCCAGCCCGACGAGGCCGAGGCCGTCGCCGGGCTGCTCGTCGAGTTCCGCGACCACATGGGCTCGGACTGGCCGTCGCCGAACGCGTTCCTCGCCTCGGTCGAGCGCCTGCTCGAAGACCGCGACACCGAGTTCCTGCTCGCGACGCCAGACGACGACTCGCCGCCGGCCGGCGTGCTCCAGCTGCGCTTTCGCTTCAGCATCTGGAAGGCCGCGTCGGACGCCTGGCTCGAGGACCTCTTCGTCCGTTCGAGCGCGCGCCGCGCGGGCGTCGGCGACGCGCTCGTCACGCTCGCCATCGAACGCGCAGCCGAGCGCGACTGCAAGCGGATCGAGCTCGACTGCAGCGAGGACAACGCCGCCGCGCTGGCCCTCTACGAGCGCCACGGGTTCAGCGCGCGCTCGAAGAGCGGCGGCGAGGGACGCGACCTGTTCCTCGGGCGGGCGCTGGGCTAAGGGGCCGTAGCCGCGTGGTCGGCAAACAGCAGCGATGAAGGAGGCGGTTATCCAGACGTGGCCGGCGTCGCAAGCGTTTTCTGGCGGCGGCGGGGGGTGTGGTTGAAAGCGGGAACATGCGGCCGGTTTTCCACCACACCCCCTTCCCCAACGCCTCGACCACGCTCGCGTCCCGGGACACCGGCACCATCCCGTTTCCCTCAGTGATGCCGTTGCCGCGCAGCCGGCAGCCGCGACGGCGGCGAAACCCGCCTACGTGGGAGGTCATCGCTCGCGATGACCGGACAGCGAAACCCGCCTACGGCAACCGCCCGTTCCAGCGCAGCGAGCCGAGCACCGCGGCGCCGAGCAGCAGCAGCGCCAGGCCGGCGAACAGCGACGTGATCTCCCGCTTGTCTGGCTCGGTCCCGATCTGCGAGCCGAGCCGCTCGTAGACGGCGTCGAGCTCGTCGGCGTCCTCAGCGCGAAACGAGAGGCCGCCCGAGGTCTCCGCGATCCGCTGGAGCGCCTCGGGATCGGGCGGGACGGCCATGACCCGCGTGTCGCCGGCCGGCCCCTGCAGCTCGATCCTGCCCTCCGGCGTCCCGAGCGCGACCGTGTAGATCGGGACGCGCAGGCGCCGCGCCTCGGCGGCAGCGCTGTCGGCCGCGGTGCCGTCGTTCGCCTTGCCGTCTGAGAGCAGCACGATCGCCGCAGGCGGCCGCCGGTCCGAGCCGTCGCGGACGTCGAGCGCATCCAGCGCCGCGTTGAGCCCCGCGCCCGTCGACGTCCCGTCGATCGGTACGAGCGTCTTCAGCGCGCCCGCGACCTGGTCGCGATCGGTCGTCGGCGTCTGCAGCGTCTGCGCGGCGTTGGAGTACGTGACCAGGCCGACGCGCAGCTCGTCGGGCACCCGTTCGAGGAAGTTCTGCGCGGCGTTGCGCGCCGCGTCGAGCCGCGTCGGGCTGACGTCGTCGGCCGACATCGAGCGCGAGACGTCGGTGACGAGCACGACCGAGGCCCGCTCGACGGGAACCGCGACCGTCTTCTGCGGGCGCGCGAGCGCGAAGGACAGCGCGGCCAGCGCCAGCACGAAGAGCGCGACCGGGAGATGGCGGCGCCACTGCGGCTCGCGCGGCATGACGGCCGCGAGCGTCACGAGCGCCGTGTAGCGCACCGGGTAGCGCCGCCGGCGGCGCTGCGCCGCGTGATGGGCGACCAGCGCCGCGGGAACCGCGAGCAGGCTCAGGAGCGCGAGCGGGGTGACGAAGCTCACTGCAGCGCCTTTCCGAGCGCCCGCAGCCAGTCGCCCTGCGTCGAGAGCACGACGTGATGGGCGCCGCCCTTGCGCAGCTGGTCGGCGACGCCCGCGCGCTCCTCGGCGGCGGCCGCCGCGAAGCGCTCGCGCAGCCGCCGGCGCGAGGTGTCGACCTCGAGCAGCTGCCCCGTCTCTGGATCGACGAGCGCCAGCCGGCCGGCGGGCTCGAGCCGCTCCTCGCGCGGGTCGCGGATCTCGACGGCCAGGAGCCGGTGGCGCGCGCGCAGCATCCGCAGCGGGCGCTGCCAGTCGGTCGGCCCGCGGAAGTCCGAGACGATCACGACGAATCCCGGCTGGCGCGCGACCTTGCCGACGCGGTGCAGCACCGGGCCGAGGCCGCGGTCGGGCACGCCGTCGACGGCGACCCCCTGCGCGAGCAGCCGCCGCAGCGC
>JBOGYT010000350.1:0-3052 GCA_050696955.1 Solirubrobacteraceae bacterium
GAGCCACAGCGCCTGCGGCACGAGCAGGAAGACGGCGAAGTAGTGCGTCGCGAGCGACAGCGCGGCGACGGCGCCCCAGGCCAGCAGGCGGCGGTTGTCCCCCGGCGCGTCCAGGGCGCGCAGCCACAGCAGCGCCGACAGCGCGCCGAGCAACGCGAGCAGCGCGTAGGCGCGCGCCTCCTGGCTGAACCAGATGAGCAGCGGGTTCGCGGCCGCGAGCGCGGCGGCGACGAGCGCGGCGCGGTCGCCGCCGAGCCTGCGTCCGAGCGCCCAGACGACCGGGATCGTCGCGCTGCCCAGCAGCGCCGACAGCGAGCGCAGCCCGGCCTCGCCGGTGCCGGCGAGCTGCGTCCACAGCCACGCGAGCACGTAGTACAGCGGCGGCGTCGATTCGCTGTCGCCGATCGCGTCGAGCATGGTGCCGACGTCCAGGTGCAGCAGCTGCGCCGTGACCGCCTCGTCGTACCACAGGCTCTGCGCGTCCAGCGTCGCGAAGCGCAGTGCGGCGCCGGCGACGCACACGAGCGCGAGCCCGAGCGGGACCCGGCGCAGCACTACAGCGGGATGTTGCCGTGCTTGCGCTTCGGGCTCGAGACGCGCTTGGTCTGGAGCGCCTCGAGCGCGGCGATGACCTTCGGACGCGTCTCGTGCGGCGCGATGACGTCGTCGATGTAGCCGCGGTCGGCGGTCGCGTACGGGTTGGCGAAGCGGGCGCGGTAGTCGTCCATCAGGCGCTCGCGGCGCTGCTCGGGCGTCGGCGACCCGGCGATGTCGCGCTTGTAGATGACGTTGACCGCGCCCTCCGGACCCATGACGGCGACCTCGGCGCTCGGCCAGGCGAAGTTGAAGTCCGAGCCGATGTGCTTGGAGGCCATGACGACGTACGCGCCGCCGTAGGCCTTGCGCGTGATGATCGTGATCTTCGGGACCGTCGCCTCCGTGAACGCATACAGGAGCTTCGCGCCGTGGCGGATGATGCCGCCGTACTCCTGCTGGATCCCGGGCAGGAAGCCCGGCACGTCGACGAACGTCAGCAGCGCGACGTTGAAGGCGTCGCACGTGCGCACGAAGCGCGCCGCCTTCGCGCTCGCGTCGATGTCGAGCACGCCCGCCATGCTCGCCGGCTGGTTGGCGACGACCCCGACCGAGTAGCCGTCCATGCGCGCGAAGCCGCAGACGATGTTCGGCGCGAACTGCTCGTGGACCTCGTAGAACTCGCCGTCGTCGACGACGTGGCGCACGACCTCGCGGACGTCGTAGGCCTTCATCGGGCTGTCGGGGACGATCGTGTCGAGCTCGGGGTCCATCCGCCGCGAGTCGTCGGTGGCCAGCACGCGCGGCGCGATCTCGAGGTTGTTGGACGGCAGGAAGCTCAGCAGGTAGCGCGCGTCCTGCAGGCACTGGTCCTCGTCGTCGCAGGCGAAGTGCGCGACGCCGGACTTCGTGCTGTGGGTCGAGGCTCCGCCCAGCTCCTCGAACCCGACCTGCTCGCCCGTCACCGTCCTGATGACGTCGGGGCCGGTGATGAACATGTGCGAGGTCTCCTTGACCATGTAGATGAAGTCGGTGATGGCCGGCGAGTACACGGCGCCGCCCGCGCACGGGCCCATGATCAGGCTGATCTGCGGGATGACCCCGGACGCGTTGACGTTGCGGTTGAAGACCTCGCCGTAGGCGCCGAGCGAGACGACGCCCTCCTGGATGCGCGCGCCGCCGGAGTCGTCGATGCCGATGATCGGGCAGCCGATCTTGGTCGCCAGCTCCATGACCTTGCAGATCTTCTCGGACATGACCTCGCCGAGCGAGCCGCCGAAGACCGTGAAGTCCTGGGAGAAGACGCAGACGCGCCGCCCGTCGATCGTGCCGTGGCCGCCGAGCACCGCGTCGCCCCACGGGCGCTTGCGCTGCATCTCGAACTCGTGCGTGCGGTGGCGCATGAACGTGTCGAGCTCCTGAAACGAGCCGGGATCGAGCAGCTTCTCGATGCGCTCGCGCGCGGTGTACTTGCCGCGCTTGTGCTGCTTCTCGGCGGTCTCGGGCGAGTGGTGGCTGGCCGAGTCGCGCAGCTCCTCGAGCTGGTCGAGCTTCTTCCTGACGGTTTCGGGAGCGCTCTGGCGCTTTGGGCGCTTGGCCATGCCGGAAGCCTAGGCCACGGTGTCCAGCGGCCAGACGAGATGCGAACCTGTGAGCAGGTCGTGCGCGAGCACGTCGCCGGCCGCCAGGGTCAGCACGTGCTCCGCCCGGGCCTTGGTGCGCAGCGCGTCCGGTCCCCCGGAGCCTGCCAGGACGAGCGCCGGCAGCCACAGGTGGTCCAGGAGCCATTCCAGCACGGCATCGGCCGACGGGCTCGCGGCAGCGGGCGCCAGCATCAGCACCTCCGGCAACGGTCCCTCCAGCACGCTCACGCTCTGCAGCGTCGCCAGGGCAGGCGGCGCCGGTTCGCCAAGGTCGATGCAGACGGACACCGCGCAGCGCGATTGCTGGCCCGCTCGGATCTCCTCATGCAGCGCGTCGGGTGCGCGGGGCGACGAGAGAAACACGGCGCCCCGCTGCAGCGCCGATGGCGTGCGGCCGTCCCCGGCCACCGCCACCGTGTACGTCTCGTGGCCCGCGTCGCCGCCCCGGTCCCCGGCATCGACCAGCGCCGAGGCAAACCAGGACTGCTGACCATAGAGCTCGACGTGGGCGAAGGCGCGCGCCAGCTCGTCTGCAAGCTCCGCGGGCGTGAGCTCGCGCCGCCCAGCGGTTGCGGGCGCTGGCCGTCAACGGCACGCGCCTCGCCTTGGGCTGAAGCGGATCCTGCCCAAGGCGAGGCTCTGGCCGCGGGTCAGGTCAGCCGCGCGAGAAGGGTCGGTGGTGGGCGGCGCCGAGGTCGTCGAGCACGTCGCTGAGGATCGCCTCGGTGCGCTCGCCGTCGAGCGGCGGCGGGTGCGCGGGCACCTCGCGTGCCGCCTTCGCCGCGACCGGTGGCGGCTCGGGTGGCTTCTCGATCGACGGCGGCGGCGGTGGCACCGGATCGGGATCCGGGGGCGCCGGGTCGGGGACCGGCGTG
>JBOGYT010000351.1:0-4055 GCA_050696955.1 Solirubrobacteraceae bacterium
GCACGGCCGGCCCCGGTGAGCTGCTGGCCCGCGATCCCGACGCGATCTTCCTGGCCAACGGCCCCGGCGACCCCGCGGCGCTCGACTACCTGGTGGAGACGGTTCGCGGCGTCGTGGGGCGGGTGCCGGTGTGGGGCATCTGCCTCGGCCACCAGCTGCTCTGCCAGGCCGTCGGCCTCGAGACCTACAAGCTGCCCTTCGGCCACCGCGGGGGCAACCACCCCGTCAAGGACCTCCGGACCGGGAAGATCGAGATCACCTCCCAGAACCACGGCTTCGCCGTCAAGGCGCCGGACGGCACGGGGCGCGTCGAGGCCGACGAGCCCGTGCGCTGGGAGACCGACTTCGGCGCCGCGGCGTTGACCCACGTCAACCTCTACGACCGCACGGTCGAGGGCCTCGAGCTCCTCGACGTCGAGAGCGCGACGGTCCAGTACCACCCCGAGGCCGGACCGGGGCCGAACGACTCCCTGAACCTCTTCGACGAGTTCATCGGAGCGTTCAGTGCCGCGTAGAGACGACCTCCACAAGATCCTCGTGCTCGGCTCCGGCCCGATCGTCATCGGCCAGGCGGCCGAGATCGACTACTCCGGCGTGCAGGCCTGCAAGGTCCTCAAGTAGGAGGGCTACGAGGTCGAGCTCGAGAACTCCAACCCCGCGACGATCATGACCGACCCGGAGTTCGCCGACGCGACGTACGTCGAGCCGCTGCTCGCGGGGCCGGTCGCGCAGGTCATCGCGCGCGAGAAGCCCCACGCGCTGCTGCCGACGCTCGGCGGCCAGACGGCGCTGAACCTCGCCAAGGAGCTGCACGAGAACGGCACGCTCGCCGAGCACGGCGTCGAGCTCATCGGCGCGAACTACGACGCGATCGCCCGCGCCGAGGACCGCGACCTCTTCCGCCGGACGATGGAGGGCGCCGGCCTGAAGATGCCGAACTCGGCCATCGCGCACACCCAGGCCGAGGCCGAGGACGCGCTCATCGACATCGGCCTGCCGATCATCATCCGCCCGGCCTACACGCTCGGCGGCCGCGGCGGCGGCATCGCGCGCACCCCGGAGGAGTTTCGCGAGATCGTTCGCGGCGGCCTCGATGCGTCGCCGATCGGCCAGGTCCTGCTCGACGAGTCCGTGCTGGGCTGGGGCGAGTTCGAGCTCGAGGTCATGCGCGACCACAACGACAACTGCGTGATCGTCTGCTCGATCGAGAACGTCGACCCGATGGGCGTCCACACCGGCGACAGCGTCACGGTCGCGCCCCAGCAGACGCTCCCCGACCGCCTCTACCAGCGCCTGCGCGACCAGGCGTTCACGGTCATCCGCGCCGTCGGCGTCGAGACCGGCGGCTCGAACGTGCAGTTCGCCGTCGATCCGGCGACCGAGGAGATCATGGTCATCGAGATGAACCCGCGCGTGTCGCGATCAAGCGCGCTGGCCTCGAAGGCGACCGGCTTTCCGATCGCGAAGATCGCCGCGCGGCTCGCGGTCGGCTACGCGCTCGAGGAGATCGACAACGACATCACGCGCCTGACGCCGGCCTCCTTCGAGCCGGCGATCGACTACGTCGTCGTCAAGTGGCCGCGCTTCGCGTTCGAGAAGTTCTCGGGCGTCGACGAGCGGCTCTCCACGCACATGAAGTCAGTCGGCGAGGCGATGGCGATCGGGCGCACGTTCAACCAGGCGTTCGCCAAGGCGATGCGCAGCCGCGAGCTCGACCAGATCCCGCTCATCGACGGGCCGCTGCATGACCTCCTCGCCCGCCTGGAGAAGCCCTCGCCCGACCGCTACGACGTCCTGCTCGCCGCCTTGCGCGCCGGGGCCGAGCCCGAGGACGTCCACGCGCGCACGAAGATCGACCTGTGGTTCCTGCGCGAGCTGAAGGTGCTCGCCGCCGACCTCGACGCGCCGTTCCGTGGCAGCCGCACGTTCAAGTCGGTCGACACCTGCGCGGCCGAGTTCGCGGCCGAGACGCCGTACTACTACTCGGGGTGGGAGCACGGGGAGCCCGAGCACGAGGTCCGGCGCGGCGACCGCCCGAGCGTCGTGATCCTCGGCGCGGGGCCGAACCGCATCGGGCAGGGCATCGAGTTCGACTACTGCTGCGTGCACGCCGCGATGACCGTCCGCGCGAGCGGCCGCGACGCGGTGATGATCAACTGCAACCCCGAGACGGTCTCGACCGACTACGACACCTCCGACCGCCTGTACTTCGAGCCGCTGACGCTCGAGGACGTGCTCGGCGTCGTCGAGATCGAGCAGCCCGAGGGCGTCATCGTGCAGTTCGGCGGGCAGACGCCGCTGAAGCTCGCCGCGGGCCTGCAGGCCGCGGGCGTGCCGATCCTCGGGACGAGCGTCGAGGCGATCGACCTCGCCGAGGAGCGCGGGCGCTTCGGCGCGCTGCTGCATGAGCTCGGCTACCAGGCGCCGCCCTACGCCACGGCGCTCGGCGTCGAGGAGGCGCTCGCGGCATCGGAGTCCGTCGGCTTCCCGCTGCTCGTGCGCCCGAGCTACGTCCTCGGCGGCCGCGCGATGGAGATCGTCTACTCGACCGACGACCTGGCCGACTACCTGCGCCGGACCGGGAATGGCCGCGAGCGCAAGATCTTCCTCGACCGCTTCCTGGAGAACGCGATCGAGGTCGACGTCGATGCGCTGTCCGACGGGGGCACCGCGGCCGAAGGCCGTGGTCGCGTCTGGATCGGCGGGATCATGCAGCACGTCGAGGAGGCCGGCATCCACTCCGGTGACAGCGCCTGCGTGCTGCCGCCGCACTCGCTCGGCGGCGAGATGCTCGACGAGATCCGCGCGGCGACGCGCGGGATCGCGCTCGGCCTGAACACGGTCGGGCTCATCAACATCCAGTTCGCGGTGACGCTCGACGGCCGCCTCTACGTCATCGAGGCCAACCCGCGCGCGTCGCGGACCGTCCCGTTCGTCTCCAAGGCGATCGGCGTGCCGCTGGCGAAGATGGCCTGCCGGCTCATGCTCGGCGAGCGCCTGGACGACCTCGGCCTGCCGTCCGAGGCGATGCCGACCGATCACGTCTCGGTCAAGGAGGCCGTGCTGCCGTTCGACCGCTTCGCCGGCTCGGACGCGCTGCTCGGCCCCGAGATGCGCTCGACGGGCGAGGTGATGGGCGTCGCGCGCGACTTCCCGACGGCGTTCGCCAAGGCGCAGTCCGCCGCCGGCGCGCAGCTTCCGCGCGCCGGCACGATCTTCATCACCGTAACCGACGGCGACAAGCCGGGCGCATCGGCGATCGCGTCGCGCCTGCAGGACCTCGGCTTCCGGATCGTCGCCACCGCCGGCACCGCCCAGGCCGTGCGCGGCATGGGCTGCCGCGTGGACGCCGTGCTGGAGAAGGTCGGCGAGGGCTCTCCGAACGTCGTCGACTGGATCGAGGCCGGGGAGATCCAGCTCGTCATCAACACGCCGACGGGATCGGGCGCGCGCGCCGACGGCTGGGAGATCCGCCGCGCCGCCGTCGCGGCCGCGATCCCGTGCATCACGACGCTCTCCGGCGCCCACGCCGCGGCGCGCGCGATCGACGCCGCGCGCCACGGCGAGCCGCGCGTGCTGTCGCTCCAGGAGATCCACCGCGACCGCTCGAGAGTCGGATGAGGACGCTCGCGCCGTTCGGCCGGCGCCGAGTGGCGGTGACCGGCGCCGGGGACGTGGGCGCCTACCGCGTCCTGTACGCGGCCGATCCCGCCGGGCCGGCGCCGTGGCCGGGGCAGTTCTACATGCTCGCCGCCGCCGAGCGCTGGGGAGCGGGGGAGGACGAGCGGCCGTTCCTGCCGCGCGCGTTCTCGTTCCTCGGCGCAGCTGACGGCCGGCTGAGCTTCATGCTCGAGGACGTCGGCCCCGGCACGCGGCGGCTCGCGGAGCTGGATGCGGGCGACGCGCTGGACATCACCGGCCCGCTGGGAAGCGGCTTCAGCGCCCCGCCCGACGACGAGCACGCGATCCTCGCCGGCGGCGGCGTGGGGATCCCGCCGCTGGCCGCGTGGGCGCGCGCGCTGAGCCACGCCGGCGTCCCGGTCACGGCGCTGCTC
>JBOGYT010000352.1:0-5628 GCA_050696955.1 Solirubrobacteraceae bacterium
CGGCGGGGGAGGTGGCGGCGGGGGGTCCGGCGGCGGCGGCGGCGGCGGCGGCGGATCCGGGGGCGGCGGCTTGCCCGGTCCGTACTCATCGTCGACAGACGCAAACGGCACGAGCCCGTACGTCAACAATGACCTGAACACCATCACGCCACCTCCGCGCTTGCGCTTCCCTGGACCCCACCGAACCTATCCGCGCGGACAGTGGTCAGGGGTTTTCTTTCGGCCCCGCGTGGCGGCGGATCGGGAGGCGATGTCGCCTTGTCCCCGGCGTGCGGGGACTATTCGACATCCTCGCCGCTCGGCGGCGGTCTTGGTGCCCGCGTCGACCTAAGCTGACGCCCAGGTGCGCCCGTCCGATCAGCTGGATCGGTACCGCGATCTGCTCGACGAGCAGGGGGTCACGCTGCGGGCCGGGCGCCGGGGCGCGTACGAAGGCGCCGGTACGGACGCTCGCACCGCGTGGGAGGTGTTCGTCGGCGCTGCCGCTGAGCGGACCGGTGACGAAGACGGCGAGCTGGCGTTCGAGTCGGCGGTGTCGCAGGCGAGCTCCACGTACGTCCTCGCGTTCGTGCGCCGGATCGGGCGCCGTGGCCTGCATCTCATCATCGAGTTCGAGGCGACGCCGCGCGTCACGCACCTGGCGTTCGCCGAGCACCGCGGCAGCGCGGGCTCCGCCGAGCGCTGGGCCGCCGAGGTCGAGGACATGCAGGCGTTCGCGCTGCCGTTCGCGATGCAGCCGCCGCTGCTGTTCGTCGTTCAGGAGGGTCGCGTTCGCTGACGCACCAGCGGCGAACCGGTTCAGCACCGGCCCGCGGCGCGGTACGTTCCGGCCGTGCGCGCGCTCGCCACTCGCCGCGGTCTGCTCGTCACGCTGTGCGCCGGCCTGGTGCTCGTCACCGGGTCGCCCGTGTACGGCGAGCCGCTGAAGCAGGCGACGACGCGCACGGCCACGATCGGGGGCGATGCCCCCAAGGCCTACTCGCTCCTGAAGTATCTGCCCGGCTGGAAGCGCGAGATCCGCACCGAGCTCGCCGGGCCGAAGCGGCGCCGCCACATCCGCCGGCGCTCGCTCCTGTACTTCGCGCAGGTCTCCGATTTCCAGCTCGCCGACGAGGAGTCGCCCGCGCGCGCCGAGGCGCTCGACATCGGCAACACCGCCTTCTCGTCGGCCTGGCGGCCGCAGGAGGCGCTCGAGCCGCACACCGTCGACGAGGTCATGCGCCAGATCAACCGCTTCGATCGCAGCCCGATTCGCAACAGGCGCAAGCGCCGCGCGCGGCTCGCCCTGTCGATCGTCACCGGCGACAACGCCGACAACCAGCAGATCAACGAGACGCGCTGGGTCGTGCGGCTGCTCGAGGGCGGCCGGCTGGATCCGAACTCGGGCGTCGAGGCCAAGGGCCTGTGCGGCGTGCTCGTGCCGAAGGGCGAAGCCGCGCGCTACACCGGCGTCCAGGACGACGGCGACGTGCTCGAATCGGGCCGCTTCTACGACCCCAACGCGCCGTCGGGCGACTTCCGCGCCTGGCCGGGCTATCCCGGCCTGATGGACCGCGCGCAGCAGCCCTTCGACGCCGCCGGCCTGCGGCGCCCGAGCTACGTCGCGTTCGGCAACCACGACGGCACGGTGCAGGGCAGCCTCCACGCGCTGCAGGTCCTCGACGACGTCGCCCGCGGCTGCATCAAGCCGCTCGCGGCCACCGGCGTCGCGGGCCTTCCGGGCCTGCTCACGAACCCGCTGCGCACGATCGCCGTCCCGCCGGATCCGGCGCGCGGCTTCGCCGACCGGCCGACGTACAAGGCGCTGCACGACACCGGCCACCAGCGCGACGCCCACGGCTTCGCGTACGTCGATCCGGCCGAGCTTGAGGCCTCGAAGGGCCAGGCCGCCTACTACTCGTTCCGCCCGCGCCGGGGCGTGCGCATGATCGCGCTGAACACCGTCGCCGAGGGCGACCGGCTCGACTCCGAAGGCAACCTCGACGCCGCGCAGTTCGCGTGGCTCGGGCGCGAGCTGAGGGCGGCCGGGACGCGCGGCGAGCTCGTGATCGTCTTCGGCCACCACCCGATCCGCAGCCTCACGAACAGCGCCCCCGACGAGCAGGCCGGCGACTGCGCGCTGAAGGCCATCAGCGGGCCGGGCTGCGATCTCGACCCGCGCAGATCGACGCCGCTACGCATGGGCTCAGACCTCCAGAAGCTCCTGCTCGACCATCCGCAGGTCGTCGCCTATGTCGCCGGCCACACCCACGAGCACCGCGTGACCGCGTTCAAGCGCAAGCGCGGCAAGGGCGGATTCTGGGGCATCGAGACGTCGTCGGAGATCGACTGGCCGATCCAGTCACGCCTGCTCGAGCTCATGGACAACCGCGACGGCACGCTGTCGCTCTTCGGCACGGTCATCGACCACGCCGCGCCGCTCGTCACGCCGCAGCCGGGCACCTCGGCCGTCGGCTTCGATCGCGAGACGCTCGCCGCGGTCGGCCGCGAATTCGCGTTCAACGACCCGCAGGTCGGCGTCGAGGACGGGGCCGAGGGCCGGCCGCGGGATCGCAACGTCGAGCTGCTCCTGCCCGACCCTCGGAAGTAGCGCTCCTACCGCCCGGCCTTGTAGTGCAGCAGCTCGCCGCGGCCGCCGTCGCCGTCGGTGTGCACCGTCAGCACCGGCCCCACGCCCTTGGCGTAGAACTTCAGCTCCTCGACGCGCGGCTCGAGCGGCACGAGATCGCGCGTCATGACGACGTTCTCGTCGAAGAAGCCGAACGGGACCTCGACGATCTCCTCGCCGACCGTGACGATCGCGCCGCGGTCCTCGGCGTGGCCCTTGTAGTACTCCTGGCGGTAGGTGAGACCGGGCTCGGGATCGGCGGGGAACGCGATGCCGGGCTGGGCGCCGTCGACGCCGGCCTCGAACGAGCCCTCGCGGCTTTCGACCTTGCCGTTGCGGTACTCCGCGGTGTCCTCGCCGAGGTACCAGATGTTGCCGTCTGAGTCCTGGGCGTACCAGTCGTCGGTGGCCTCGATCGTCTCGCCGTTCTCGGTCGCGACATCGCGCACGACGCGGGCGGTGACGCCGCCCGAGATCTTCTTCGTCCGGTTCGTGACGGTCACGACGACCTTCTCGCGATCGCCCTTCGTGTTCGTCTCGCGGTACACCCACCGGCTGCCCGGCTTCATCGGCCAGTAGGGGTTGTCGATGTCCGTGGTGAAGTCGCCCGGATCGAGCTTGCTCGGCTCGCTCGTCTGCGGCAGGCCGCGGTCCGAGGCGCTCTTCGCCTTCGACGTCTCATCGTCGCCGCAGCCGCTGCCCGCGGCCGCGACGACGATGAAGCCGATCAACACGCCACCAACGGTCCGTCGTCTCATGCCGGGCTCCCTGATCGCTGAACGGTGCTCGTTCTACGCCGGACACATGAGAGCACGATGAGCTACCTGCCCGGCTTGAAGTGCAGCAGCTCGGCGCGGCCCCCGTCGCCGTCGGTGTGCACGCTGAGCAGCGGCCCGACCCCCGGGGCGTAGAACTTGAGCTCCTCGACGCGGGGCTCGGTCGGGACGAGGTCGCGCGTCATGAGGACGCTCTTCCTGAAGAAGCCGTGCGGGACCTCGACCTGCTCCTCGCCGACGGTGACGATCGCGGCCTTGTCCTCGGCGTGGCCCTTGTAGTACTCCTGGCGGTAGGAGAGGCCGGGCACCGGGTTCGCCGGCATCGCGACTCCGGCCTGGGCGCCGTCGACGCCCGCCTCGAAGGAGCCCTCATGGTCGACGGCCTTGCCGTTGCGGTAGTTCGTGACGTACTCGCCGAGGTACCAGATGTTGCCGTCTGAGTCCTGGGCGTACCAGTCATAGGTCAGCTCGACCTTGCGGCCCTTCTCGGTCACGAGGTCGCGGATGACGCGGGCCGTGACGCCGCCCGAGATCCGCTTCGTCTTGTGCGTGACGGTGACCACGACCTTCTGGCGGGCGCCGGTCGTGTCGGTCTCGCGGTACGTCCATCTGCTGCCCGGCCTCATCGGCCAGTACGGGTTGTCGATGGTGGTCGTGAAGTCGGCGGGATCCAGCGTGACCGGCTCGCTGCCCCGCGGCAGGCCGCGGTTGGGATCCGGTGCGGCGCCGCTTGTGGCGGCGGCGGACCCGGCGACGACTGCGCAGCCCGCGAGGGCGGCGACGAGCTTGTGCTTCAACATGGTGTACGCCCTTTCGATGGGTTGAGAGAGCGGTTCTACGGACGGCCCGTGAGACGTCGATGAGGCGGCGCTGAGGCGCAGATGAGAGCGACGCTCGGGCGTCCTACCCGAGCCAGAATGGGTACCTTCCCCGGTGCGGGGACCACCGACTGACCTCGAGGAGAGCAGCAGATGGAAGTGCAGGGCACGGCTGCCAGGGAAGGAGCCCCCGCGCCGCGGCTGCGGCCACTGTCGTTTGGAGAGATCCTCGACGTGGCGATCAAGCTGTGCGTCGCGAACGCGGCGACGCTGCTCAGGGCGGTGGTGTTCGTCGTCCTGCCCGTTCAGATCGTGTCGACGATCATCATGATCTCGACCGGCAGCGCCGAATTCGACGTCTTCGGCGACACCTCGGGCAAGACCACCCGCGAGACCAACATCTACCTCGCCGGGCAGGGCGCCGCGGCGCTGCTGCAGATCATCGCCGTGTCGCTGGCCAGCGCCGCCTGCTACCGCGCGATCGCCAAGGCCTACCTCGCGCAGCGGCCGGACTGGCGCGAGTCGCTGCGCTTCGCGGTCAAGCGCTTCCCGCAGATGGTGTGGATCTACGTCATCTACATGACGGCGTTCGTCGTCGGCGTCATCGTCCTCGTCATCCCGATGGCGCTCATCGCAACCGTCCCCGTGATCGTCGTCGGAGCGATCACGATGATCGGGCTGTTCGTCTGGCTGTACGTCGTGTGGTCGTTCGCGATCCCGGCGCTGCTCGTCGAGGACGTCCGCGGCGTCAAGGCGCTGAAGCGCTCCTACGAGCTCGTCTCCGGGCGCTGGTGGCAGACGTTCGCGATCATGGTGCTCGGGTTCATGCTCGCGTACGTGACCTCGTCCGTCGTCCAGGGCGTGTTCGTCGGCGTCATCCTCGTGGGCGTCGACTCGAGCTCGCTGCTGGCCTGGCTGATCCTGGGTCTCGCCGGGTTCGTGAGCCTGCTCATCACGACGCCGTTCCAGGCGGCGCTGCTGCTCGTCATCTACTTCGACCTGCGCGTGCGCAAGGAGGGCTTCGACCTCGAGCTCCTCGCCGAGCACTTCGGTGACCGCGGGCTCGCCCCCGCGGCGGCGCCGGCCGCGGAGCCGCCGGCGGGGCTGGCGCCACCGCAGCCGCAGACAGGTGGCGATATCGCCGCCCCGTACTGGCCCGCGCCGGCCGGGTTGCGGCCAGACGAGCGCGAGCAGGCTTCGCCGGGTCCCGATCCGGGGCCGCCGCCACCGGGGTGGGCGCCGCCCGCCTGATCGGTGACGGGCGCCGGTATACGTCGCGCCGCGCTGCTCGCGCTCGTCGCGGGCGTGCTCGCGTGCCCGCCGGCGGCGTGGGCTGCCGAGGCGTCCTCGGCGGAGGTCCGGGCGCTTGCCCGCGCCGCGCTCGACGATCCGGCGGCGCTCGAGCGGCTGCGCGCGATCGACCGCG
>JBOGYT010000353.1:0-7522 GCA_050696955.1 Solirubrobacteraceae bacterium
GTGTGGGTGCTGCCGGGCTCCGGTGCCACCCCCCTGCGCTACTACCTGCCGCGCGCGCGGCCGGTGGCGCGGGCGCCCGCGAACGCGGGGCTCGACGTCGTGATCATGGGCCCGCACGATCCGGGCCCGCGGCTTCGCGCGGCGATCACGAGGCTCGCCGGCCAGTCCCTACCGCGGCGCAGGCGGTTCCTGATCCTGCGCCGGGTGCCCGGGGGGCTCGGCGAGGTCGGCCTGCTGCCGCGCGCAGGGGCGGCGCTGATCGTCGTCCCTCGTACGCCCGTCCAGCAAAGTTGACGCCCCCGTCACCTTTCCGCTACGCTGCGCGAGCCATGGCTCCGCCCGTCCGCGACCACGACTACGACTGGATCGTCGTGGGCTCAGGATTCGGCGGCAGCGTCGCCGCGCACCGGCTGACCGAGAAGGGCTACCGCGTGGCGGTGATCGAGTCCGGCCGGCGCTTCGCCGACCACGAGTTCCCGCGCTCGACATGGGACATCCGGCGCTACTTCTTCGCCCCGCGGCTCGGCCTGCACGGGATCTTCCGGCTGTCGCTGTTCAAGGATGTCTCGGTCGTCAGCGGCGCGGGCGTCGGCGGCGGCAGCCTCGGCTACGCCAACACGCTCTACCGCGCCCGCCCGCGCTTCTACGCCGACGCGCAGTGGGCCGGGCTCGAGGACGACTGGCAGGCCGCGCTCGCGCCGCATTTCGACGAGGCCGAGCGGATGCTCGGCGTCGCGACGGTCACGACCGACGACCCGGCCGACGAGCTGCTGCGCGAGTACGGCCGCCACATCGACGCCGACAGGACGTACGCCAAGACGCGCGTGGGCGTCTTCTTCGGTACGCCGGGCGAGACCGTCGCCGATCCGTACTTCGACGGCGCCGGCCCGGCGCGCACCGGCTGCATCGCCTGCGGGCGCTGCATGGTCGGCTGTCCCGTCGGCGCGAAGAACACGCTCGTCAAGAACTACCTCTGGCTCGCCGAGCACGCCGGCTGCCGCGTCGTCTCCGAGCGCGAGGTCGTCGACGTCCGCCCGCTCGGCTCGAGCGACGGCGCCGACGGCTACACGGTCACGACCGAGCGCACGGGCGCCTGGCTGCGCAAGGACCGCCGCACGCTCACGGCCAAGCACGTCGTGCTCGCCGGCGGCTCGCTCGGCACGAACAAGCTCCTGCAGCGCTGCCGGCACAACGGTTCGCTGCCGAACGTGTCGCGCCGCCTCGGTGAGCTCGTGCGGACGAACAGCGAGGCGATCCTCGCCGTGACCGCGCCCGACGACAGCGTCGACTACACGAAGCGCGTCGCGATCTCCGGCTCGATCTTCCCCGACGAGAACACCCACATCGAGACGGTCAGCTACGGCCACGCGGGCGACTCGATGAGCCTGCTGCACACGCTGCTGATCGGCGACGGCACGAAGGTCACGCGGCCGCTGAAGTTCGTCGCCGCGGCCCTGCGCCACCCGGTGATGTTCGCCAAGCTCTTCGACCCGCGCGGATGGTCGCGGCGCACGATCATCCTGCTCGTCATGCAGACGCTCGACAACGCGATCGCGCTGCGCCCGCGGCCAGGCCGGCGCGGCGGCATGCGGCTGCAGACCGAGCAGGATCCGCACAAGCCCAACCCGACGTTCATCCCCGTCGCCAACGACGCCGCCGCCTGGATGGCCGAGCGGATCGGCGGGGTGCCGCAGAGCTCGCTCATGGAGGCGCTGGCGAGCATCCCGACGACCGCCCACGTGCTCGGCGGCGCGGTGATCGCGCGCTCGCCCGAGGAGGGCGTCGTCGACGCCCGCCACCGCGTGTTCGGCTACGAGAACCTGCTCGTCTGCGACGGCTCGGTCGTGCCGGCGAACGTCGGCGTCAACCCCAGCCTGACGATCACGGCGCTCGCCGAGCGCGCGATGAGCTTCGTGCCCGCCACCGCGGCCGGCACGGAGGACGCGGCGCCGGCCGTGCTGGCCGCGTGACGGGCGTTGCCGGCCCGCGGTCCCGGCTACGCTGATCGGGCTGTGGACGCGGCCGACCCCCGGAAGCCCAGGCTCGTCCAGCGACTCGAGGAGCAGCGCGAGCGCCACCGCAACCGGCCGCTCGTCGTCCGGGTGCTGTACATCGTCGTCGGCTTCACGCTGCTGTTCGCCGGCCTCGCCATGCTCGTCACGCCGGGACCGGCGTTCGTCGTCATCCCGATCGGCCTGGCGGTCCTGTCGCTTGAGTTCGCGTGGGCCGAGAACCTGCTCGAGCGCGCCCTGGAGCAGGGTGAGATCGCCAGGCGCAAGGCGGCCGAGACGACGCGGACGCAGCGCGCCTTCAGCGCGATCGCGGCCGCGCTCGGCGCCTGCGCGCTGGGCGCCTGGGCGATCTGGGGCGACATCCCGCTCGTGCCGGTGTAGGTGTCACGGGTGGCTGAGGGTGATCAGGACACGGTCCTCATGAGGCCGATGAGGTGTCCCTCGGGATCGGTGAACTGACCGAGCTCGATATCGGTTCCGGGGACCTTGTGCGGACCGAGCACGCGGTTGCCGCCGAGCCGCTCGGCCGCGGCGAGCGACGCCTCGATGTCGGGCACCTCGACGTAGAAGGTGACGTGGCCCGCGTAGTCGGGGAACGCCGCGATCCCGCCGGCGATCCCGGCGCCGTCGGCGTTCGTGTTGCCCTCCCGGGGGACGCTCCCGTAGTTCTGCGCGTTGTCGGTGTCGAGCTCCCAGCCGAACAGCTGGGCGTAGTACCGCTGGAGCGTCGCCCCATCCTTGCCGATGACCTCGAAGTGAACCACTGGCTGTCCCATTGCCCTCTCCTCTCGTGCCGGGTCGCCCGGCGTTGGATCGATGGGCAGCGATGCTCCCGCCCGCGTCGCACGAACGGAAAGGCCGATCGCGCATGGCGGTCGTGCACGATCTGCATGACCGGTGCCGTGGGCTGGGGCCATACTTCGTCGGATGCACGAGTCGGCGGATGTCATCGCCCTGCGAGCGGCGCCTGACGGCGTAGAGGTCCGCCACCTCCGCGCGTTCGTCGCGGTTGCGGAAGAGCTGAACTTCAGCCGCGCGGCAGAGCGGCTGTATCTCTCCCAGCCGGCCTTGAGCCGCCAGATCCGCTCGCTCGAGCGGGCCGTGGGCTGCGAGTTGCTGCGTCGCTCGACCCATCGCGTGGAGCTCACGCTTGCCGGGCACGCCCTGCTCGATCGCGCCCGCGCCGTGTTGGCGGCGCTCGACGAGGCGATCGCCGCCGCGCAGTCCGTGGGCGGTGAGCTGAGCGCTCGCATTATGCGTCTCTGGGCTCCCGTGCTGGCGGTGGCCACGAGCCAGACCTCGATCGAGGCGATCCGCGACGTGTTCGAGGACTTCCTCGCAACGATGCCGATGCCGCCGGAGATCGCGATCCGCCCCGTGACGGCGGGCGGCGTTCCGGCGCTCATGCTCGGCGACCAGCCGGCGATCCTGTACCTGCACGGCGGCGGCAACGTCCTCGGATCCGCGTACGGGTATCGCCCGCTCGTCGGCGCGCTCGTCGCCGCGGCGGCAGCGGGTGCGCTCGTCCCGGACTTCCGCCTCGCGCCGGAGCACCCGTTCCCAGCCGCGATCGACGATGCCCTCGCCGCCTACCGCTGGCTGGCCGCGCGCTGCGGAGACCCGGGAACGGTGATGCTTGCCGCGGACTCATCCGGCGCCGGGCTCGCCCTCGCGGTCCTGCTCACGCTCAGGGAAGCAGGCGAGCGGATGCCCGCGGGCGCCGCGTTGCTGTGCCCGAGCATCGATCCTTCGGGTGCCCTGCTCACACCACGCGGAGGCCCCCAGCTGATGGACGAGATCGGGGACAAGGCCGCCGCGTACCTCGGCGGGCATCCGCTCGACGACCCGCTCGTCAGTCCGCTTCGCGCCGACCTCAGCGGGCTCCCGCCGCTGCTCATCCAGTGCGCCACCGGCGACGCCATGCGGCCACAGGGGGAGGCGCTCGCCGAGCGCGCACGCGAGCACGGCGTCGACACGCGGCTCGAGCTGTACCCAAGCGACGCACACGTCTTCCACGTCTTCTGGTCGTTCCTGCCCGAAGCGGCCGACGCCCTGGCGCAGACGGGCCGGTTCGCCCGCGACCTTCTGAGCAGCGATCACGCAACGGCGATCCGGTCGGAGTGAGGTCGAGGATGGCGGTGCTGCTAGGCTCGGCGTATCAGGTTGGGCGGGATCGTCCGACACCGTAGTGCCAGCGCTCGTCGTCTTGCTCATAGCAATCTCCGCGTTCGCAGCACACATCAACGCAGGAGGAAGCACGATGGCTACCGGAACCGTCAAATGGTTCAGCGACGACAAGGGCTTCGGGTTCATCTCGCCCGACGATCAGACGAAGGACCTGTTCGTCCATCACAGCGGGATCGCCGGCGACGGCTATCGCTCGCTCGCTGAGGGTGCGAAGGTCTCCTACAACGCCGAGGCCGGCGACAAGGGACCCAAGGCCGTCAACGTCCAGCTCGTCTAGCGATCTCGCGCGCCTGCCGACCGCGACGGTTGGCAGGCCCGCGATCGACGCTTGCTGAAAACGCCTCGATCGCACGTGAGAACGTTCGATCGGCGCCGTTGACCGGCGGCTGATTTCTTCCGGGCTCAAGGTCACTGGGGGTTCGATCGATACTTCGCATGTGAGTCGTGCGATCGCGGTGCTGGGAGGGCTGACCGCACTCGTTCTTGCGCTTGCCGCCTTCGGCTTTGCGCTGTGGGCGACCGACGAGGGGTCCGTACTCGGAGGCATCGGCAAAGCGGCCGTCCTGGCGCTGGCCGGCAGCGGCGTTGCGGCGGCGTGCGGAGGGCTAGCGGTGGCATCACAAGGAATCCCGCCGCGGGCATGGCTTCTTCACGGCTTGGCAGTCGTGCTCGCCGTCGCTTCTTATGCCCTCGCGCTCGGCATCGCCGAGACGGCATGATGTCGGGCTCGGACTCTCCCAGCGCGCGTTGTGCGCTCGCCTTCAGCGAGGAAGCTGCCGGCTCCTAACAGCGCCGAGTCACGGGGAGGCCTTCGACCGGCCGGCGACCTATGCTGCGCTCGTGTCGGCTGTCGACGCGCTCCTGCAGCCCTACGTTGACGCCCCAGGCCTCGAGGAGGCCGCTGCGGCGCTCGACGACCTCGCACCGAGCGACGAGCTCCCCGCGCAGCTTCTCGGCGACTGCTACGACGACCTCGCCGAGGCGGCCGCCAACGATGACGAGTACGCGCTGGCGGCGCGACTGCAGCGACGGGCGGTGCAGCTCGGGTGCCGCCATCCGAATCTCGCGCGCGAGATGCTCGGCTGGTACCTCCTGAAGGATGGCTCGACGCTCGACGGCGAGGCCGAGTTCGCAATCCTGCGCACCGAGCGGCCCGACGATGTCGATGTGCTGCTCACGCTCGGCAGCGCACGATCAGACGCCGGGTTGCATGACGCCGCGCTGGCCGCGTTCGACGAGGCCATGGACGTCGCCAAGCGGCGCGGCCTCGCATGGGAGTTGGACCGGGCTCGCATCGAGCGTCGCGCCGAGCGCGAGCACGTCGGCCTGCCGCTCGACGAGGACGACCGCCTGGCTCCTCCGCCGCGGCCGCTCATCGACGAGCAGATCGTCTGGACGCTGGCGTGGTTTGCGCCCGATCAGCACGCCGCCGCGGTGGCTCGCTGGCCTTCGCTTGCCGAGGACCTCTCCGACCCGACCGCCTACAACGCTCGCCTGGAATGCCACCTGCGCCAGCTGCATCGCGAGACCGGTCGGCACCCGCGCATCGCACCCTTGGACGTTGACGAGCTCACCGACTGGGCAGCCCGAGCCGGCCATGACCCCGACACCGGCTCGTCGCGCAGCCAGTTCGCGGCCGAGCTTGCCCGCAGCGGCCGCGCCACCGCGTGGCCCCCGGGCCGCAACGACCCCTGCTGGTGCAGGTCGGGCCGCAAGTACAAGCGCTGCTGCGGCAAGCGCTGAGCGCCGTCAAGCGCGCCGTCCCGCGCGACCCGGCACGCCGGCGCACCGCCGCACTTGACCATCGAGGCCGGTTCGATCAGTGTCGGCACGGCGATTGAAAGGGTGAACGTGATGGCTGACAACGTCGAGCTCGTGCGGAGTGCCTATGAGGCGTTGGCCCGCGGGGACGTCTCCGCGATGCTCGAGGTCCTTGACGAGAACGTCGAATGGAACCAGGCCGAGCACAACCCGTACTGGCCGGGGGGACCGTTCACCGGCCGGCAGGCGGTGCTCGAGGGCGTATTAGCGCGCCTCGGAGCGGACTTCGACGACTTCACCGTGGACGTGCAGCGGGTGGTGGGCTGCGGACAGACCGTGCTGGTCGAGGCCCGCTACCGCGCGACCGTGAAGCAGACGGGCAAGCCGCTGGACGCACAGGTGGCACACATCTGGGACTTCCGCGACGGCAAGACCGTGCGCTGGCAGCAGTACAGCGACACCTGGCAGTTCGCCGAGGTGATGGGATTTGATCCGACGCTCCCGCCCACGGCCGCCTAGGTGCTGCCCGCCGGCCACACCAGGGCGCGCGATCGGATCCACGCGGTCGTGACCAGAAACATCGCCGGCCGCCACATCCTCACCACCTCCCAGGGCCTGGCTGTGACCCGTCGACGCGTCGCGGGTCGCACGCGTTGTTTACCGCTGTGACGAGCGGGAAGCTCTCTCTCGCGAGAGCCGTTCTCCTCATCCGCAACTCGACGGAGGTCTTCGATGCCCTGGGCTGAGCTCAAGCCCCGCAGCTTCATCGCGTTCGAGCGCGAGCTCGACGGCATCTCCCGTCAGACGATGCAGGAGCACTACACGTTCTATGAGGGTTATGCGAAGAAGGCCAATGAGTGCCGCAGGATCCTCAGCGAGTTCGACTACTCGCAGATCGAGGGCAACCTGGTCTACTCGCCGTTGCGCGCGGTCTCCGTCGACTACACGTTTGCGCTGCTCGGCTACAAGAACCACGACCTGTACTTCGGTCATCTGGGGGGCGACGGCGGCGAGCCGACGGGTCGCTTCGCCGAGCTTCTCGAGAGCGAATTCCACGGCGGCGTGGACGAGTGGAAGCAGGCGGTGAGGAAGGCAGCCTCGGCCGCTCGCGGCTGGGTGATGGTCGGCTACGACCTCGACGACGGGTCGATCTTCAACTACATCATGGACAGCCAGAACCTCTGGGCCGTCTACAACATGGTCCCGGTGCTCGCGATCGACGTCTATGAGCACGCCTACGTCCGTGACTACGGAGCCTCCCTCGATGGCCGTAAGCAGTACCTGGAGGCGTTCTTCCGCAATCTCGACTGGGAGCATGTCAACCGCCAACTCACGCAGGCCGAAGCCGCGCGCGGTCGCGCCGACGGATCCCACTGAAACCCGCTCGGCCCGCTGCCTCCCGACGCGCAGGCGCCTACCCGTCGCCGCCGTACGGCCGGTGATCAACTCGAAGTGGTGGCCGGACATGGAGACTCCAGACGTACGGCACCTTCACGCGGCCGACCGGCCGTCGACCGCACGCGATGCCGCCCCGATTACACCAGCCCGCCCGTCACCCCAGC